>JBAYGB010000010.1:0-13239 GCA_041666885.1 Patescibacteria group bacterium
AGAGTGATAAAAATATAATTATTGTTAAATTGTTCCATTGTTAACCCCACCGACCTGAGCATGACCCCTCTGGCGCAGCGCCACCTCCCCTTATAAAGGGGTGTAATAATGCGGAGAAGTAACAATATTAAATCGGCATTGATTCTCCCCCCTTTATAAGGGGGAGTTAGAGGGGGTTAACAATTTAGCAATATTTGTTTTATGTCCATTAATTTTTTAAAAGTAGCGCAGGCGGCGGATCTCCAAGGCAGGGATCGTTTTTTATATCGGGTATTGGAAATTTTACCCGCTTTTTTGTCGCTCGGCACGCTGTTGGCTTTAATTATTTTTTCTTATTTAAAACCGGTAGGCGTGGCTTATTTTATTATTGTGTTTGACGTCTATTGGCTGATTTTAGTTTTTTTTCTCAGCCTGCATTTAATCGCCGCTTACCGCGAGTTGAAAAAAAATATTAAAATTGATTGGCGGGAAAAATGCCAAAATTTACCCGGTTGGCAAGATTTAACTCAGTTGGTAATATTGCCGGTGTATCAGGAAAGCGAAGAAATTATCAAGGCTTGTTTGGATTCCATTATCAATGAAGAATATCCATTGGATAAATTCATTATCGTTTTAACCGCGGAAGAACGGGCGGGGGAAGAACAACTGGAAAAATGCCGCCGAATTGTCTCCGAATACAAAACCAAATTTAAAAATTTTTTATTTACCGCGCATCCGGACGGCATTACGGGCGAACTGAAAGGCAAAGGCGCGAATCAGGGCTGGGCGGCGCGCTTGGTAAAACAAGAAATCATTGATCCGCAAAAGTTTGATTATGATAAAATCATCGTTAGCGTTTTTGATATTGATACGGTTATCCGCCAAGGCTATTTTTACCGTTTGGTTTACGCTTGGTTGACCGTTCCCAATCCATTGCGCACAAGCTATCAGCCGATTCCGGTTTATAACAATAACTTATGGGAGTCGCCGTTTTTTTCACGCGTATCATCCATGAGCAATACTTTTTGGCAAATGATGCAACAGGTGCGTCAAGAAAAACTCGCGACTTATTCGTCGCATTCCATGAGCTTCCGCGCGTTAACGGAGATTGATTTTTGGGCGCCGAATATGGTTTCGGAAGACTCGCGTATTTTTTGGCATTGTTTCTGCCACTACAACGGCGATTATCGCGTTGAGCCGCTTTATTTTCCGGTATCAATGGATGTCTGCATGGATAAAAGCAATTGGCGAACAATCAAAAATTTATACAAGCAACAACGACGGTGGGGTTGGGGCGTGGAAAATATGCCATATTTGGTTTTTAACGTTATCAAGCGTTGGCAGACGATGCCGAAAAAAGAAGCGCTGTCGCGAATTTTTGTCCAAATTTACGGCTTTCACGCTTGGGCGACTAACGCTTTAATAATCGCCATTATCGGCTGGCTGCCGTTGATTATCGGCGGCACGGATTTTAACGCCACCGCGCTTTCCGGCAATTTGCCTTTGGTCACCAGAACTTTAATGACGTTAGCAATGTTCGGTTTGGTTTTGTCGGCGATTATTTCCACCTTGCTCTTGCCTAAACGGCCGACCAAATACGGCTTTGGCAAAATAATAGAGATAATAATCCAATGGATTTTTTTGCCGGTGATAATTATTGTTTTCGGTTCTTTTCCGGCGCTGGAATCGCAAACGCGGCTCGCCTTGGGAGGGAAATGGCGGCTGGGCTTTTGGGTGACGCCGAAACAAAGATAAATTAGTTAATCAGTTAGCGGTTGATTAGTTGTTAACATCCGAAACCGATTAACTAATTAACTAATTAACGTTATGAAACTTAAAAAAATATTAAAATATTGGCAATATTGTTTGATAGGTATATTAGCAATTTTTTTCTTTATTTCGTATTCATTTTATTCATACCAAACCACCAAAGATGATAATATAAAATTCGCCTCGCCGGATGAAACCGCGAATTATTTTTGGGCGAAAAGATTTGCCGAATTGTCATTGCGAGGGAACGTCAGCGACCGAAGCAATCCCGTGACCGATGATGAAAACGGCGAGATTGCTTCTCGCAATGGCAGCGCATTGTCATATTTTGAACCGCTTAATCTAAGCGCCAACGATGCGGTCGCGCCGCGCAGCGTGCGTTCCGATAACGGCAACGTAAAGCCGGTTAGTTTTTTAGGAATTATTTTAATCTACGGAACGCTCGCCAAAATTTTTAGTTCCGGAATTATTATTTATTTAACGCCGCTGTTTGCCGCTATCGGCGTTTTATTTTTTTACGGCGTTATTAAAAAGATATTTGACGATAAAACCGCCTTGCTATCGGCCATAATGATGTTTGCGCTCGCGCCGTATTGGTATTACGCGTCGCGGTCAATGTTTCATAATGTTTTATTTATTGATTTGGTTTTAGCAGGGGTTTATTTGTTTATCCGTCATTGCGAGGGCGAAGCCCGCGGCAATCCCGCGGCAGACTGTAAAAAACACGGGATTGCTTCCCCGCCAAATCGGCGGGTCGCAATGACATCGGGGGTATTCATCGGTCTCGCGATAATGACGCGCGCATCGGAATTAATTTGGCTTCTGCCGGCAATGACTGTTTGTTGGTTTGTGTATTTTAAACAAATAAATTGGCGCAAATTAATTTTATTTGGGTGCGGGATATTTTTGGCGTTAACGCCGATGTTTTATTACAATCATAGTTTATACGGCAGTTGGTTAAATTTTGGCTACGGTACGGAAAAAAACATTTCTCTCTCGTTGGGGGTGGTGGAGCTTGAAAATAAAACGCCACAGATTTTAACAAGCAAAGAAAAGATTAATAGTATTTATAAAATTAAAAGTTTCGCCCTACCATTTGGCTTTCATCCCCGCACTGTTTGGCAAAATTTTGTTGATTATTATGCAAAAATATTTTGGTATTTATTTTGGCCGGCGCTGTTTGGCGGAATTTTATATTTATGGCAATGGCGGCAAAAAGACAAACCGCAAAAATTATATTTTATTATTTTTGTTTTAACCAGCGTTATTTTAAGCATTTACTACGGTTCATGGGCGATACAGGACAGTATTAAACTGGGAGTCAATACTATCGGCACCTCGTATACGCGTTATTGGTTGCCGATGTATATCATGAGTTTGCCACTGGCCGCGATATTTTTAATTTGGTGCGCGTCTGTGGTGTCATTCCCGTGGAAACGGGAATCCAGTAAATTTATCAGCGAGATTATCGCGAAAGCGGTAATGACAATTTTTGTCGTCGCATTTATCACGCTCAATTTTCAAACCGCAGTTTTTGGCGCGGAAGACGGATTGAATTATACAACTGAAAGTTTGGCGCGAGATAAAATACGCGCCGCGCAAGTTTTAAATTTTATAGAACCGGAAGCGGTCATCGTTACCAAACATTTGGATAAAATGTTTTGGCCGGAACGCCGAGTTATCAGTACGAATTTGTCCGATAGAATTAAAAACGAAGCGATTAGCGCTTTGTTGCGACAAAATATTCCGGTATATTATTATGGTTTTATCGTACAAAGCGGCGATCTCGCTTATTTAAACATGAAGTTGCGCGAGTACGGGTTTGAATTGGAAATTATAAATTTAAACGAAGAAGCGAAATTAGGATTGTACAAATTAGTTTATAAAGTTGAAAGTTTATAAAGTTGAAAGTTATATGAACAAAAAGATTTTAATTCTCCATGATCGATTTAAATTCAAAGGTGGCGCCGAGCGTTTGGTTTTGATAATGGCGCAGGCGCTAAACGCGGATATTGCGACCGAATATTGGAACGATAAAGAGTCATTTGCCAAAAATGAAGCGTCCTCCTTCGCTCCAGCGCGAGCTGGAGCTACGGCGGACAAGCCTCGCAAAATTATTGTTTTAGGAAAACAGGTCACACATGTCGGTTTAAGTTATTTTTCCGCGCAATGGCGGTTTTTTTGGCGGACAAAATTCATTAAAAATTATGATGTTATAATTTTTTCCGGCAATAATTGTTTATCCGCGGCATGGCGCGCGCGCGGCAAACACAAAATTATGTATTGCCATACGCCGGTGCGCTACGCTTATGATTTAAAAGATTATTATTTACAACAAAAACCAGTTTGGCAAAAGCCGTTATTTTTTGTGTTTGTTTATTTGGCGCGCGCGATTTACCAATGGGGGATTAAAAAAATGGATTTGGTTTTGGCAAATTCTAAAAACGTGCAGGCGCGGTTAAAATTTTATTGCGGAGTTAAAAGCGAGGTTTTGTATCCGCCGATTGATACGGATAAATTTCAACATTATTGTCATTCCCGCGCAGGCGGGAATCCCGCGTCTGCGCGTGAAATACGAGATCCCCGCCTACGCGGGGATGACAAAGAAGGAATGGAAATGACAAAAGAAAAAAATAATTATTATTTATCTTTCGGCCGCTTGGATCCGTTAAAACGAATTGACGATATTGTCCGCGCGTTTCATTTAATGCCGGATAAAAAATTAATTGTCGCGTCCGGCGGGCCGGAACTGACAAAAATAAAACAACTTGCGGTCGGGCATGATAATATAAAAATTTTGGGATTTGTGGATGATAAAAAGTTGGCGGAACTGGTCGGCGGTTGTCTCGCTAATATTTATATTCCCAAACAGGAAGATTTTGGCATGACGCCGCTTGAGGCGGCCGCGGCCGGCAAGCCGACGATTGGCGTGGACGATGGGGGATTGCGCGAAACCATTATTCATCAGAAAACCGGCTACCTAATCCCTAAAAATTACACGATTGAAAATTTGATAAAAGCCGTGCAATGGCTGAATGCGGATAGAGCGGCGGGAATGAATATGGAATGTAAAAAACAGGCGGAGAGATTTAGTAAAGAGAGATTTGCAAAAGAAATAAAACACTTCTGTTATTAAGTGGTTTTATGATATAATAAACCCTAGATGTTAATAAGATTAGTTAGTTTATAAAGTTAAAAAGTTTGTAAAGTTTGAAAGTCGTTTGTCATTCCCGCGAAGGCGGGAATCTAAGAATAGTAGGAGATTCCCGCCTTCGCGGGAATGACAGGATACAAAAAATTTTTTTACTTCTTACTTTTTACTTTTTTTTCTCATGCCTTCCCGAAAAAAAACAGCTTTAACTAAAACAAAACTCAAACCGGAGCAAGAAGAGCAAATCGCCGCGATCAAAGAGATTGAGGAATTTTTAGCTACGGAAAAATCAGAAACCTTGCCTATCGGCAGGTTAGAAATCAGAAATCAGAAATCAGAAATCAGAAATAATTTAAACACAAACAAGATAGAAAAGGTGGCACAATTTAATCAAAAAAAAATTAAAAATATAGCACGACAGGAAATCGAAAATAAACATAGTAAATCGATAGACAATAAAACAAAATTTCTCTCGGTTCATCAGCAGACAGAGGCAAGGTCGCCGTATTTGGTCAATTTAAAAAATATTTTGGAAGCGCGCGAGCGGGACGAAGCGAAAAAAATAGGGGAAAATTTAAAAAAACTCCCCAATTTTGTAAAAAAATTGCCGGCCAACAGAAAAGAAGTAATGCACACCATTGTTAATTATTCGCAAAGTTCGGTTACGTCCACCGGAATTTTTTGGCAAGGCGTCGCTTCCGCAAAAAATACTTTTATCGCCGGCAACACTTTCTTAACCGATTTTTACCGAAAGCGCCGGTCGGTTTTGGATGAAATTTTAATTTTTAATATTTTAATGCTGGTTGGCTGTTCAATTTGGCGCGCGGGCAAATATGCCTACATTGCTTTTGCCGCCGCGTTCAATTTTATTTCGCGCGCGGCGGTTAAAGGATTTAAAATTATCAGGCAGTCAAAAGCCGTTCAAGCGCCGAAACGAGCGGTAAATTTTATTATCGCCGGCGTTTTTAGTTGGTTTAAATTTTTAAAAAATAATATAAAGCGGGAGTTTAAAGCGATTGGAATTGCCAAGCATCAATTTAAAAACGGAACGCACATGGCAGTTCACTCGGCGCAAGGCGCGGTTCATAATTTAAACCAAAATTTAAATCAAGAAAAAAGAAAATTAACCGGTCGGTTAGCTGATTTTTTTAAAAAATTTTTGCAGCCGTTAAAATTTTTGCCGCCGCTTTCCTGGCAGCGGCAGCTGTTCGCGTTCGCGGCGGTCGTCATTATGGTCATCGCGCCGTTGAAAGTTTTCGGCTATCTGGATGTTTTTCAAACTGTTCGCGGTAAAGTTTTGGGCGAAAGCGAAGAAGCGGCCGGAAATTTGCAAGCGGCATTATCCGCCGGCGGACAATTGAATTTTTCCGGCGCCGCCAGCCGTTTTTCCAGCGCGGCCGATAATTTTTCCGAAGCGCAGGCGCAACTCGCGCAATATTCCAACTTGATAAGCGTGGCGCATATTTTACCAAGCAAGAAAACAAAATTGGCCGCCGCCGGCCAAACGCTGATTTCTTCCGGGCAAGAAGCGGCGAAAATAGGGGAATATTTGTCGCTGGGTTTTGACAGTTTGCAAATTGGAAAAACAAACGGCGGGTCGCCTTTGACCGAACGGATCAATTCGTTTACAAAATTTTGCCGCCTCGCTTTAAGCGAAATGGAAAAGTTTGAACAGGAAATAAACAGTTTGGATATAAAATCCTTGTCCGCTTTGGAAATGGACGGCAAAGAGCCGATAATAAAACAACTGGGTGAGTTGCAAACTAAAATCGGTTTGATCAAAACGGGTTTGAGCGAACTGACCGCTTTAAGCGAAGTACTGCCGGTTTTTTTGGGTGAAAAAATCGATAAGCGCTATTTGTTGATTTTTCAAAATAACGCCGAAATGCGCGCGTCGGGCGGATTTATTGGCAGTTTCGCGCTGATTGATTTTCGGCGGGGAGAAATAAAAAATTTGGAAGTGCCCGGCGGCGGCAGTTATGATTTGCAAGGCGGCTTGCATAAGCGCGTCGCGTCGCCCGCGCCATTGCATTTAATAAATTCATTGTGGGAATTTCAGGATTCAAATTGGTGGCCGGATTGGCCGACGAGCGCGAAAAAAATCGCCTGGTTTTTTGAAAACGGCTGGGGTTCAACGGTTGACGGCGTTATCGCCATTGACCCGACTTTTTTTGAAGCGATGTTAAAAATCATCGGCCCGGTTGATTTAACCAGAGAATACGGTTCCGTTATCAACGCGGATAATTTTTACGATATCGTGCAGGCGCAAGCCGAACGCAAAGATACCAATAAATCAAAAACCATCATTCGCGATTTAATGAATAAAATAGTCGCCGAATTTCCCGCGCGGCTGACGGCGGATAATTTTTTAACCTTGTTGAAAACGGCCGAAGAATCAATCGCGGAAAAACATGTTTTACTGCAATTCAACGATCCGGCTTTGCGGGAATTTATCAACGAAAAAGGTTGGAGCGGAGAAATAAAAAATACGGAACGCGATTATGTGGCGGTAATCAATACCAACATCGCCGGCGGCAAAAGCGACCGGAAAATAAAACAGACGATTGAACATTTGGCGGAAGTGACGCCGGATGGTACAATCACTGACACCTTGACAATCACGCGCGAACATTCAGGCGTCAAGCGCGAGCCTTTTTCCGGCGTGCGCAATGTTGACTATTTGCGCGTATATGTTCCGCAAGGAAGCGAACTATTGGAAACCAGCGGCTGGTCCGCGCCCGATCAGATTTATTTTGATCCCCCGGCGGAAGGCGCGGAGGTTGACGCGGATGTTTTCGCGGTTGAAGACACGGCCAAAATCGATGAAAGTTCCGGCCTTAAAATTTACCGTGAATTTAAAAAAACGGTTTTTGCCGGCTGGACGCAGGTTGACCCCGGGCAAACCATTACCGTTAAATTAAAATATAAATTGCCTTTTAAATTAAATAATATTAAAACTTCTTCAGCGGGAAACGGGAATGATTTTATTCCGTATTCGCTGTTGGCGCAAAAACAAGCCGGCAGTATTACTTCCGATTTTTCCAGCATTTTAAAATTACCCGCCAGTTTGGAGATTGTGTGGTCAAGCGAACCGCAAGCGGTTAGCAATAATAATTGGCGAATAAAAAGCGACTTGCGGCGCGATGAATTTTGGGGAGGGTTGATAAAGCATAAATAAAAATAAAATTATTTTTATTGTCATTCCCGCGAAAGCGGGAATCTCAAACTAATATTAGATTCCCGCTTTCGCGGGAATGACAGATTTAAAAAAAACTATGGAAAACAAAAATCAAAATTTCGGCATTTGGCCGGAAGGGGAGAAAGTGAATTTGTCGGAGCGGGAAAAAGAAGACGCGCTATTAGCCGGTATTAACCAAACGGCAATGCAGGAGGCGTTAAAAGAAATAGCGGCCGAAAAAGAAATTGAATTTCGTGGCGACCAAACGCCGCTTTTTCAACTGGCGGAAGAATTAAGGGAAGAGACCGGCGCGCAAGCGGCAGATGAAAAAATTATTTTTCAAACGGAGATTATGGAAACAGCCGGTTCATTTTTAAATAATGAAGCGGCGCCGGAACCAGCGGAAGAAATGGTCGCGATTTCCAAACAGAAATTGAATTTTATAAAAAAATTAATCAATAACATTAAAGAAAACAGCCGCCGGCTGGAAGAATTATTGGGCGGGGATTTGAGCGCTGAGGAAAACGCCGCCGGCATTGAACAGTTTGCCGCGCCCCAGGATGAAGAAGAAATCAGCGCGCAGACGGGCGAGAAAATAATTGAAGGTGTTTTTAACGGCCAGCAGATGATCGGCCCGGACGGCAAACAATACAGCATTCCGCCCAACTACGCTTCCAAATCAAAACTGGTGGAAGGCGACATTTTAAAATTAACCATCGGTCAAAACGGCAAATTTATTTATAAACAAATCGGTCCGATTGAACGGGAACGCGTAATCGGCAAACTGACGGTAAATAAAAGCGGAGAATATTTGGTGGAGCAGGGAAGCAAGCGTTGGAAAATTTTGACCGCGAGCGTTACTTATTTTAAAGGCGAGCCGGATGACGAGGCGGTGATTTTGGTTCCCAAATACGGCGAAAGCAATTGGGCGGCGGTGGAAAATATCATTACCCAAAACATCTAAACAAGAAAGCAACCCGCCAATACGGCGGGCAAGAAAAACAAGAAAACCAAAAAATAATTTAAACTTTAATTTTTTATTAAATATACTTGACAGCCGTATATTTGAAGAATAAGATAAATAAACAATTTAATAGAGAAAGGAGTGTTAATAATGAGCACAGAATGGAAAGAAACCACAGCTGGATACTGGAAACCTGATATTGATAAAAATGGGAAACCAAAAGAAGCATCTTTAAATTGTCTTTTTCCGGCAGGAGGACAAATTAATCCTGGATTTGGCGTCTACGTACCAGAAGGACCAAAAGATATAGAAAAGGAAAAAGAAAGATTAGACAAGATCGCGGAATTAATTGAACAAATGGGGTAAAAGAGGGCGGCGGAAAGGGAGTTAGTTTAATTTGTTCTTTGGCGATTCGAATGTCTCTCAAGCGTTTTATTTGCTTGGGAGATTTTTTCTTGCCTTTTTTTGCTTCTCCAAGTACAATAATGATGTCCTACTTTATAAACTTTAAGGACTTTATAGACTTTTAACTGATTAGTTATGGTTACTTTTTACCAAAAATATCGCCCGAATAACTTTACCGAGGTTGTCAATCAAAACCATATCAAAATAACCCTGCAAAACGAGCTGGAAAAAAACCAAACGGCGCACGCTTATTTATTTTGCGGGCCGCGCGGCACGGGCAAAACAACCGTCGCGCGCGTGTTTGCCAAGGCGCTGAATTGCGATAAAAGACAAGCGGGCGAATCGGAACCCTGCGGGGTTTGCCCGTCCTGTGAACAAATCAAACAGGGGACCAGTTTGGACATTGTGGAAATCGACGCGGCGTCGCATACCGGCGTGGATAACGTGCGCGACAACATTATCGCCGGCGCGCGCATTTCCATTACGCCGGGAAAATATCGCGTGTTTATCATTGACGAAGTCCACATGCTGTCCATCTCCGCTTTTAACGCGCTCCTGAAAACTTTGGAAGAGCCGCCGGCGCGCGTGGTTTTTATTTTATGCACCACCGAGGCGCATAAGTTGCCGGCGACGATTATTTCCCGCTGCCAGCGGTTTGATTTTAAACGCATCAGCGCCGTTGATATCACTAAAAAATTAAATTATATCGCGGAAAAAGAAAATGTAGCGGTGGACGCGGGAATTTTGGAAACAATCGCGCGGCACAGCGAAGGCCATATGCGCGACGCGGAAGGTTTGTTAAATCAGGTTTTTTCCATCAGCGACGGCAAAGTGACGCAGGAAAAAGCGGATTTGGTGATTCCGCGCTCCAGCTTAAATTTAATCGTTGATTTGATAAGTTTTATCGCCAAAAAAGATACCGCCAACGCGGTTAGGCTGGTAAACCAATTGATAGACGACGGCGTGGATTTAAAACAATTCAATGCCGATTTGATTGAAGTTTTGCGCCGCACAATGCTTGGCAAAATCAGCCAGCCGTTGGCGGAAAAATACGCCCAAGATTTGGGACCGGGTCTGGAAGAGCGTTTGCGTCCGCTCGCGGCGGAATTAAGCGTGGAGCGCATCGTGGAAATGATTAATATTTTTACGCAGGCGCAAGCGGATTTAAAAACCAGTTTTATAATTCAGTTGCCTTTGGAAATTGCGATTATAAAAATCTGCTCCGCGGGCGCGCCGGAATCGGCTTTTGCGCCGGCTTTCGCCGCGCGGCTGAACAAAGTTCCGTCAGCCGAAGCGGGTTCGGTTAATACCCAGCCGGCGGTTATGCCGATAAAATTTTCGGAATTGCAGGAAAAATGGAACGAACTGTTATTGCATATAAAAAAATATAATCACTCGCTGTCGTTTATTTTAAAGGTGTGCGAGCCGCGCGAAAATAATGGCGCGCTTTGTCTCGTGTTTAAATATAAATTTCACAAAGAGCGGATTGAACAGCCGGCGATTCGGCAAATCCTCGCGCAAGCGATGCAGGAAATTTTTGGCAACCCGATAAATTTTAGCGCGCTACTGGATGAAAATTTGGTGATCGCGAACGGCAACGGGGCGGAGGAAATTCCGCCGGTGGTTGAAACCGGTCCGTTGACAGAACAGCCGGTAAATGATAAAAAAAGTATGAATGATGACAATAGCGGTGTAGATACGATTTTAAAAATGTTTGGCGGGAAAGTAGTAAATTAGTTTATAAAGTTATAAAGTTGAAAGTTATAACAAAACAAAATTCGGGGATCGTCTAATGGTAGGACACCAGGTTCTGGCCCTGGCAATTTAGGTTCGACTCCTAGTCCCCGAGCAATATTTGAAAGAACTTACAATAACACTTATAAATATGTTTACAAATAAAACAATATTAGTAACCGGTGGGTCAAGTGGAATTGGAGAAGTAGCGGCTTTAATGTTCGCACAAAATGGCGCAGATGTTGCTATTACTTATAAAAGTAATAAAGAAGGTGCAGATAATGTAGTAGAAAAGATAAAGAAATTAGGACAAAAAGCTATTGCGATTCAAGCGGATTTGATTTATGAAAATGAAGCAAAAAGTGTTATTGATGTGGTGATTAAAGAATTTGGGAAAATAGATATTTTAGTCAATAATGCCGGAAGATATATAGCTGGGGACGAATGGAATGGACCATCAGATATTTGGATGAAATCTTTACAACAAAATCTTATTTCAACAATGAACGTTTCAAAATACGCAATAAAAATATTCCAAAAACAGCAAAGTGGAATCATGATTAATATTGCTTCAAGATGCGGCTTAGACGGCCAGTATGATATTATTTCATATGCTGCAGCAAAAGCAGGAGTGATAAATATAACTCAGGCATATGCAAAACTTTTATCTCCATTTGGCAGAGCTAATTCAATTTCTCCGGCGGCAGTAAACGCCGGATATTGGCTCTCAGCATCAAAAGAAGAAACGGAAAAAATGTTAGCTAATAAACCTAACCATAAATTTATTGAACCGGAAACAATAGCTAAGAAAATTATTTTTCTTGCGTCAGACGAAGCAAATAACATTACAGGACAAAATTTTTCTATCATTGAATAATAAAGTTTCCAAATATTTTATTAGCAAATTTATTATCATTGGCATTAATAAGTGCTAGATTAATGTGTAATATTATTAAATTCCATGCTATAATATAACCATGGAAAACAAAGAACAATTTTTAAAAATTTACGCAAATTTACCTCTCGGCGTAAGGCAGGAGATTATTTTAATTTTGGACAATCAGCCGATTACGTGGGATGTGGTTTATAATGAAGTAATATCTAATACCCCATTAAGCGAAACGATACTAGAGAAATTAAAAAAATTAAAATTTATTTAATTTATATGATCGTAGATAAAAATATAAAAAAAATATTATCTGACGATGAAGTGCGTAAATTAGTTATGGCTCGTTTGTCAGTTTTATCAAAAGATACAATGATTTCTTTGGGATCGGAGGGAAGTTTTACGCGGGACGAATTAATAAAGAGCGTAGAAAATAGGGATAATGTTGGAGAAAAATTAGCTGAAATTCAGCTTGAATGGCTAAGGTCATTCAAAGAAAGAATGATAGTATGAAAATGATAGTAACTCGGCCACAATATGACATTACTACAAGATACCTCTCGGTTTGGGCCGCGGAAGTTATTAATTTTGCGAAAGAAAAGAAAGTGGAAGTTATTGATTTGTTAAAGGATAAAGCTAATAAGAAAGATTTTGTCGGCAGAGTTAAAAAATTACAACCTGATGTTATATTCCTTAATGGTCATGGCAACGACAATTGTGTCACTGGCCATGACGAGGAAAAGTTAGTTGAAGCCGGAGATAATCATAATATCTTGTATGGCGCGATAACTTACGCGTTATCATGCAATTCAGGAAAAGTATTAGGACCAAAGGTCGCCGAAAATAATGAAGCGGCATATATTGGCTATGAAGATAAGTTTATTTTTGTTGCTGATAGCAATTATTCAACTCGACCGCAAGACGACCCAATAGCTAAGCCGTTTATGGAGGCATCAAATCAAGTAATGATTTCATTACTAAAAGGCCATTGCGCCGAGGAAGCTTCAGAAAAATCCAAAAACAAATTTAAAGAGCACTTCATGAAATTATCATCTAGTCAGGCCGATCCTGATTCTTTGCAAGCCGCGCAATGTTTATGGTGGAATATGCGCAACCAAGTATGTTTAGGTAATTTGAACGCGGATTTAAAAGTATAGATTTTTTATCTATAA
>JBAYGB010000011.1:0-13141 GCA_041666885.1 Patescibacteria group bacterium
ATTGATCTCGTAATGCCGATAATGCACGGTCCGTTCGGCGAAGATGGCAAGTTGCAAGGAATGTTGGAAATGCTCGGCGTGCCGTATGTTTTTTCCGGAGTTTTGGCGAGCGCTTTGGGTATGAATAAATACAAAGCGAAATTAATCGCGAAAGACGCCGGTTTAAATATTGCGAAAGACATTACTTTAACGCGCGGCGCGGAGTTTAATTTGGAAAGTATTATCAGCGAATTAAATTTTCCCATTGTTGTTAAACCAAACGAACTTGGTTCGTCAGTCGGCATGACGATAGCGAAAACCAAAGAAGAATTGGCGCAGGGGATTAAGACCGCCTTCCAACATGACGGACAAATTATGTTGGAACAATTTATTTCCGGACGCGAACTGACCGTGCCGGTGATGGGCAATAATCCGCCGGAAGCTTTGCCCGTGATAGAAATTATTCCCAAAGTTTCCGCGTGGTTTGATTACAAAGCGAAATATGAACCGGGCGGCAGTGAAGAAGTTTGCCCGGCGCAAATCCCCGCGGAAATCGCCGCGCGCGCGCAAGCGGACGCGGTGAAAATTTTTCAAGCCATCGGCTGCGCGGATTTGGCGCGAGTTGATTTTATCTGGAATAAAATTGATAGCCAACTTTATTTTTTGGAAATTAATACCATTCCCGGACTCACCGGCGCGAGTTTAACGCCGAAAGCGGCCAAAGCGGCCGGCATGAGTTTCAGCGAATTTTTGGATAAATTGATTGAACTTGCCGGCGAGAGGCAAAAAAAGTAATAAAATCGAAAAGTAAAATAATTAAAAAAATTATGAACTCTCTTTCGTGGGTAGAAATAAACACTCGGGCGGTTAAACACAATATAAATCAGTTCAGAAAAATTTTGCCGCTCGGATATAAAATGGCGGCAGTTATAAAAAGCAACGCTTACGGCCACGGAATAATACCGGTGGCTCAATTTTTAAATAAGGAAAAATTGGTTGAATATTTGGCGGTGGCGAATGACCAGGAAGCTTTAATGTTGCGGGTATATAAAATAAAATTACCGCTTCTGGTTTTAAGTTATTGGGATGAAGAAAACTTACCGGCGTTGATAAAAAATAATATTGAACTGGGAATATATAGCGCCAAGCAGATAGAGGCAATTGCGAATTATGTAAAAACGAAGCATCGTCTTGTCTCTCCATTGAAAATTCATTTAAAGATAGATACCGGCATGCACCGTTTGGGTTTTGAGCCGGCAGAAACCGAAAATATTGTTGAAAAAATTAAAGCCATGCCATACCTTAAAATTCAAGGTATTTTTTCCCATTTTGCCGCCGCTGATAATAATTCAAAATTCACCAAAAAACAGCTTTTGCAATTTCAAAGTATAGTTGCTAAAATAAAGCGACAAATTGATATTCCTTTGGTACATATTGCCAACTCCGCTGGCGCTTTTTCTCTGAATAAAATCGGCGATATGCTACGGCTGGGAATAGCGATGTACGGGCTGTCGCCGGCAGAAACGTTGACACATAAATTGCCTTTAAAATCGGCATTAAGTTGGAAAACGCGCATTATTCAAATCAAACAGGTGGCAAAAAGTGAGAGGATAAGCTATGGTTTAACTTACCAGTTTAAAAAGCCGGCCAAAATCGCGATTTTGCCTGTCGGTTACGCTGATGGCTATGATCGAAAATTATCAAATTGCGGCGAAGTGATAATCAGAGGCAAACGCTGTCCGGTGCGCGGCCGCGTTTGTATGAACTTGACCGCCGTAGAAGTGACGCATGTGCCAAAAGCGCAGGAAGGCGATGAAGCGATATTAATCGGTAAACAAGGGCAAGAGGAAATTGCCGCTGACGAGCTGGCGCGAAAAATCGGTACGATTAATTATGAAGTAGTGACGAGAATAAATTCAGAAATTAAGAGAATCTATCAATAAAATAATTTTCAACTTTCAAACTTTTTAATTTTTTATAAAAACAGGAAAGTGGCGATAACCGCGGTATTGTTGCAGTATCGCAGAACAACAACTTTATGAACTTTATAAACTTTTAACTTTATAACTCAAAATGAGTCAAGCTGAAGAAATAAAATCAAGACTGGATATCGTGGAAGTCATCCGCGAATACGTGCAATTAAAACCGGTCGGGGTGAATTTTACCGCGCGTTGTCCGTTCCACCACGAGAAAACGCCGTCGTTTGTCGTCTCGCCCGAGCGGCAAATTTGGCGCTGTTTCGGTTGCGGCAAAGGCGGCGACGTTTTTTCTTTTGTAATGGAGATAGAAGGGTTAAATTTTATTGAAACTTTGCGCGAGCTCGCGCCACGCGCCGGCGTGCAGTTGCAATCGTATAACCCGCAGGAAACGAGCGTTCGCAACCGGCTGCTGGATGCCGCGGCGTTCGCGGTCAAATATTACCACAAAGTATTGTTGGAAGCGCCGGAAGCGGCGTCCGCCCGCGAGTATTTGAAAAAACGCGGATTGCAGGACAAAACCATCGCCGACTGGCAAATCGGTTATAGCCGCGAAAGCTGGGACGACCTCTATAATTTTTTAAAAACTAAAGGGTTTAGCGAGCAGGAAATTTTTTTGGCCGGTTTATCCGTAAAAAAAGATAGCGGCGCCGGTTATTTTAATCGCTTCCGCGGCCGCATTATGTTTCCGATAAACGATATGGCCGGCAATCCGGTCGCATTCACCGCGCGCGTTTCCCCCGAGCGAGAGGCGGCCGAAAAAATGGGTAAATATATCAACTCGCCCCAAACGCAGATTTACGACAAGAGCAAAATATTATTCGGTTTGGACAAAGCGAAAAACGCGATTCGCGAATCCGGCACGGCGATAGTCGTAGAAGGGCAGATGGACGCGATTTCCGCGCACCAAGCGGGTTTTAAAAATATTGTCGCGAGCTCCGGCACGGCCATGTCCGCCGACCAACTTAAAATACTGGGACGCTACGCAAACACGATTTTATTTTCCTTTGATATGGATTCAGCCGGTCAAATCGCGGCTGAACGCGGCATTGAACTTGCGCTCGGGCAAGAATTAAATATTAAAGTAATCCAGGTACCCGGCGGCAAAGATCCCGACGAATGTATCCGCAACAATCCGGAAGATTTTCGGCAGGCGATTGAACGGGCGCAAAGCGTGATTGATTATTATTTTATTAAAACTTTTCGGGATTTGGATTTGAATAAAATTGAAAACAAAAAGAAAGCGGCCGCCAAATTATTGGGCATGACCAATATCATCGCGAGCGGCATTGAAAAAGACACGTGGTTAAGGCGGCTCGCGGAAACGTTGGAAGTGAACGAACAGGCGTTGCGCGAGGCGTTGCTAAAAACCAAAACCAAACGGACGAGCAAAATTTCAGCCGTTCCCGCAAACGCGGGCGGACAAGAATTAAGTGTCAGCCATATTCAGCTGTTAACCGAGTCGCTGTTGGCGCTTACGCTAAAATTTCCCGAGCATTTAAGTTATTTAATCAATAACATCGCGCCGGAAATGCTCGCCGAGGAATTGAACCGCGCATTTTACAAGAACCTGGTTGTCTATTATAATAAAATAGGCGGCAGTGCCAACCTGTTTAAGGTTGAAAATTTTAACGGCTGGCTTAGCGATATTACCGCCAATGAACGAGAATTGGTTGATTTACGGGATTTAACCAATACGCTTTTATTGTTGGCAGATCGGGATTTTTATGAAATTGACGGACTGGAAGCGAAAACGGAAATCGGCAAAATCATCAGCCAGTTGAAGCGCAAATATTTAATCAAAAAAATGCTCGTGATTGAACGCGAGCTCGCGGCCGCGGAACAAGCCAAAGATGAAATTTTGGTGGGGGAATTGGTAAGCAAGTTTAAAATAATCGCTGATGAAATAAGGCGGCTGGAAGAATAAAATACGAGAACAAGAAAGCAAGAAAGCAAAAAATTACTGTCATTCCCGCGGAAGCGGGAATCTAAAATTTTACACAACAATGACATTGAGATTCCCGCCTCCGCGGGAATGACAAAACAGAAGAATAAGGTTCGCAAGTATTTTAGGCCAGTTATAACTTTTTGAACTATGAAGAAGGCAAAAAAAATCCAACATAATTTTTATAAGCATAAACAGGACAAAAAGCCGGCTAATAAAAAAATCGCCGTTAAAGCGAAAAAGCCGGCGGTTTTTAATAAGCCAAAAATAAAAAATCGGCCGGAAAAATATAAACACCCGGAGTATAAAAAAACAAAGCCGGCCAAATTTTCCCGCCCGCAAATAGCGGACAGCGAATCAATTGATATTAAACCGAACCAAACGCGGCTGGATAATGTAATCAATAAAGGCCGGTCGCGCGGTTTTGTTACGGAAATAGAACTACTTTTTACTTTTCCCGCGCTGGAAAGTTATATTTACGAATACGAATGTTTTTTGGAAGAATTAAACAAGCACGGCATTCAAATCATTGAGGGCACGGAAGGATTTTTAAACGTAGACAACGTGGGGCAAAATAAGCAGGAAGATAAGTTTAAAGAAATCGTGGAAGATTACGCGAGCAAAAAAAAGTTTGACATTACGGAATTTTCCGCCGATTCAATTCAGATGTATCTGCGCGAAATCGGCAAAGTGCCGCTATTATCCAACGCCGAAGAAATTGAACTTGCCAAACGCAAAGAACGAGGCGATAAGGAAGCGGCCAATCGGCTGATTCAGGCGAACTTGCGCTTGGTTGTTTCCATTGCCAAAAAGTTTGCCGGCGCCAAAGGGTTGTCGCTACTCGATTTAATTCAAGAGGGCAATATCGGGCTGTTCAAAGCGGTGGAAAAATTTGAATACCGCAAAGGCTATAAATTTTCCACTTACGCCACCTGGTGGGTGCGGCAGGCGATTACGCGCGCCATTGCCGACCAGTCGCGCACGATTCGCATTCCGGTGCATATGGTTGAAACTATAAATAAATTTCAACAAATCCAGCGCCAGCTGATTCAGGATTTGGGACGCGAACCGATGCCGGAAGAAATCGCCGCCGAAATGGGCGAGGAGTTGGACAAGGTGCGCCATATTATAAAAATTTCACAAGACACCGTGTCGCTGGAAACAACCGTCGGCGATGACGAGGAAGATTCAACCTTGGAAGATTTTATTGAAGACGTGAAAAACGTAATGCCGGACAGAGCCGCCGCTTTAAAATTATTAAAAGATTACGTGCGTGATATTATTAAAGATTTGTCGCCGCGCGAAAAGAAAATTTTGGAAATGCGTTTCGGTTTGGTTGACGGCGTGTCGCACACTTTGGAAGAAGTGGGGCAGGAGTTTGACGTCACGCGCGAACGCATCCGCCAAATTGAAGCGAAGGCTTTGGAAAAAATTCAGAAGATGGTGGGAATTGAAAAATTGAGAGACTACTAATTTTAATTACGAATTAAGAATGCAGAATTAAGAATTACGAATTAAAATACAGAGGCCAGTAATGAGTAATGGGTAATGAGCAACGAGTGGCAAGAAAACATTAAAACATAAAAACAATAAAACAAGGATAAGGAGAAAAAGATCATGCGCCGAAAGATTGTTCTTTGGTTTCGCAGATGGTGGTGTGTTAATGTGCAAAAAAGGGAATGGTCGGAATTATTGCAGATCCCGAAAAATACTTGCGCTTATATGAATTCACCATTATGGAAGCAAGAAATTATTGAAGAAAATAAAAAAGAGCACTACGTAGTTTTTAAATTTACGTCGCCTGATGGTAACATAACTCGCGCACAAATTTCTACACAGCGGCCGTTTTTTTCCGCGTAGAAAAAAAGACCGCTCAACATTAAAGGCCTTCTGATTAGAAGACCTTTTATTTAATTCCTATTTGCTGTTCACTTTTTACTATTCACTGCTTACAGCAAAGCATTCAATTTTTCCGCGAGCGTTTCTTTGGCTTGCGCGCCGGATATTTCTTCAACGATTTGTCCGCCTTTAAAAATAATAAAAGTCGGGATGCTCATTACGTTATATTTTTCCGCCGTCGCCTGATTTTCATCTACGTTCAATTTGGCGACAATGGCTTTGCCTTCCATTTCTTTGGCAAGTTCTTCGACCGCCGGCCCCATCATCTGGCACGGGCCGCACCACGGCGCCCAAAAGTCAACTATCGCCGGCTTTTTAGATTGCAAAATTTCAGTTTCAAAATTTTGGTCGTTTAAAATTATTTCGGGCATAGGTTTTAATTGTCATTGCGAGCGGAACGAAGTGAAGCGAAGCAATCCCGTATTTATAAAATTAACCACGAGATTGCTTCGTCGCTTATGCTTCTCGCAATGACTGTAAATAGTAAGTCAGGTTTTATTATTATAACTGATTTTTTTGTTTAAGCAAACGGTTGACTATTTTCGCGTATTATGGTAGGTTAAGGTTAATAAAATTTTGGTCTTTTAAAATAAAAAAATTAATGGAGGTATAAAGTCATGAATGAAAAAACGGGAAAAAACGTAACGAATAGAAACTTGTCGAAAAAGTTAATGAGAAAAATATATCCTGCTTTTCAAACGGGATACGGCAGTCCTTTGCCGCGGTATAGTTTGGATGAAGTGGCTTTAACTGACGGATATTCAACGATAGCGCCGCAAGAAGTAGATTTAACTACCGAGTGCGGTATTGTAAGTTTAGCGACGCCACTTTTAACCGCCCCTATGGATACGGTATCAGGACCAGATTTAGGCAAAGCAGCGTTTGAGGTGGGAGTTGGAAACATTATTTACCGGCATAAAAAACCGGAAGTACAACTCGAATGGATTCAGCAAGTAATAAGTCATAGTCCCTGTTTGGTTCATCAGCCTAAAATTCTAAACCCTAACGACACTCTTGAAGACGCGGCTGATATTTTGCAAAAACATCGTTACAGCACTATCCCGGTAGTGGACGCAGGAAAAAAATTACGGGGCATACTTTTTACCAAAAATGCCGCCTTAAAGGAAAATGCGTCTGATGCGGTAACAAAATGGATGACGCCGCTTGATAAGTTAATTACTATCAAACCATCGGAAAAATTTGAAATTGTCAGATCGCGATTGTTAAGCGAACATGGATGTTCAATTTTACCAGTGGTGGATGACGGGGAAATATTTCATGGGATGTATTTTCGTAAAGATTGCCGTCCCGCCGCGCCGGCATATCATAATGGCAAACCGGTGACTGGTATGGCAGTGAGCGTTAAACCGGAAGATATAGAACGGGTAAAAGCAGGATTGGAACTTGGCGTGAGTTTAATCGTTATTGATTGCAGTCACGGTGATTGTCCAGCGGTCATCAACCAAGTGCGCCAAATTGTAGAATTGGCAAAGAATTACGGCGCAGCGGTTATCGCCGGAAATGTGGCTTCTATCGGCGGATATCTGCGGCTTGCGGAAGTCGGAGTAGACGCGGTAAAAGTCGGCATCGGTTCCGGGTCAATTTGCACCACCTCATTAGTTACCGGTGTGGGCGTGCCGATGTGGAGTTTAATTCGCGAATGCGCTTACGCTCGCGAATATTTGTTTAAAAAAGGATTAAACGCACCGATTATTATTGCCGATGGCGGCATTAATAATACCGGACAGATAGTAAAAGCGTTAGCAGCTGGAGCAAGTTTATGCATGGCAGGAAAATATTTTGTTCCAGCGCAAGAGTCTTTAGCTTCCGTTGATGTAAAAGCGAAAGCAGGCGATTTAGTATCTTATCGCGGCATGGCTTCACGCGGAGCTATTCGCGATCGTTCCGCTATTTTCCGTTATGGCGCAGGCAAGTGCGCACCGGAAGGAGTGGAAGGAAAAATTGAATGCCGCGGACCGCTGAAAATTTGGTGGCCGGAAGATCGTGAATTAATCTGTGGCGGCTTTTCTCATGTCGGCGCGGCTACTATTGAAGACTTGCATCGGATAGTAAACGAATCTCCTTATATTTGGTCTTTATTGACTCCCGCCGGGCAATTGCAAATGGCCCCGCGAGTCTAATAATAATTTTTTTCAATTAAACATACAGATGGTTTCGACCGTCTGTTTTTTTGCGCAAAAACGGGGGGAGTGATACAATAAATTAGTTAATTGGTTAATTAGTTAATCGGTCTAAAAATAACAATATTGGGCGCAGTAGAAGTTTATTAACTGATTAACCAATCAACTGATTAACTAAGTAACCAACCCCTATGATGCAAGACGCAATCAACAACTTCCCCAAGCAATTCGCTTGGACGCCAAAAATTGTCAACAAGGATAAATTTAAAAAACATAAGCAATTTATCTTGCTCGGCATGGGCGGATCGCATCTGGCCGCGGATTTGATTTTAGCTTACGATCCGGCAATCAATCTAAAAATTCATAGCGATTATTCTTTACCGAAAATAAGCGAAAAAGAATTGCAAAAAAGCTTAATCATCGCGAGTTCTTATTCCGGCAACACCGAAGAGGTGATTGACGGTTTAGAAACAGCGTTAGAAAAAAATTTAGCTGTCGCGGTTATTGCCGTTGGCGGCAAATTATTGGCGATAGCCAAAGAAAAAAATTTGCCTTACGTTCAAATTCCGGATACGGGCATCCAGCCGCGCGCGGCCTTGGGCTACAGCGCGCAAGCGATTTTAAAATTAATCGGCGCGCGCGAAGCGTTGAAAGAGACGAAAAGTTTAAAGAAAAATTTGCGGCCCGGCGATTTTGAACAAGCGGGCAGGGAACTGGCGGAAAAATTAAACGGACGCGTACCGGTGATTTACGCGGCCGCGCGTAATCGCGCCGTTGCGATGAACTGGAAAATTATTTTTAACGAGACCGGAAAAATCCCCGCGTTCTATAATGTGGCGCCGGAATTAAATCATAACGAGATGACCGGATTTGATGTTAAAGGCGCGACTAAAAATTTATCAGAGAAATTTTATTTTATATTCTTGCGCGACAGCGCGGATGAGCCGCGCAATTTAAAACGGCTGGAAATTTTACAAAAGTTATATCAAGACCGGGGGCTAACAGTAGAAATAATAGAATTGACGGGCGAAAATTTTTGGCAAAAAGCGTTTCGCTCGCTTTTGCTTGCGGACTGGGCGGCGGTTTATTTGGCGCAAGGCTACGGCATGGATCCGGAACAGGTGCCGATGGTGGAAGAGTTTAAGCGTGAAGTAAGAAGTATGAAGTAAGAAGTATCAAATTTTTTTAAAAAAACAGGCTCAATTTCCCGAAAGAAATTGAGCCTTTATTTGTCCGTAAAAAAACCGGACAAAGAACGAACTATGTTTATTGCTGGACGAATTCTACCGATCCGGCAGTGTAGCAGGGTTTTGAATTTATTTTCTTTCCTGCTAACGGTCCTTCTGCATAGAATTGATTTGTCAGAGCAAAAATCATAAATCTATAAGAACGACCATTTTGCGGTCCGTTTATGAACGCTGGCGCTACGGATGCGCCGTCAGCGGTCCATAAGAACTCTGCCGCCGATCCATTGGTTTGTCCCAAGTACTTCTTAGCTCCTTTATCAACTTCCACATAAACGTGGAAACTGGTAACAGAAGAAAGGGAAATACTGGCATTATTTTGGTCAACTAGGACGAAATCATCCAGTTGCCAACGAATGGCTAATTCACCGATTCCGGTATCAATATCTTGTCCATTTGCAAGGTCAGCGAATGAATTAAGATTATCGGTTACCGTAACCGCCGGAGCGAGTGTGACTGTTCCGCTTCGGAATATTCCAAGTGTATCCTCTTCAGTTTGTTCCCGTAGAGCATACACGCCGAACTGATGCTCTCCGTATGGCGCGTTTTTCCAGATGAATACTTCACTAGTTGTCTGCCCAATATAATAGCCGGTGCTATTTGGAATGGACGTGTCTAATCTATAGACATGATAACTGGTGATAGTATCAACCGGAACTCGTGACGGATCAATCACCCAGCTAATCACGAGCGACCGTGCGTCGGGCGCGTCGTAATCTGTTGCTCCGGTAATATCCGTTGCTGACGCGATAGCATCTTTAATGCTAATCGCGAAAGGCGCGGATGGGGGAACAACTGTGAGCGAGTCGGAAGCAGTCCAATCACTCGGGCTGCCTATAACATTCAAACCGCGCAGATAGAAAACGTAAACGCCTCCATCTTGTTCGGTCAAATTCAGTGATACTTCCTGACTCGCGCCAGGGATAATTCCACTAAATTTACTGACGAATGCGCCATCACGATAGGCGTGCAGTTCGTATTGAGCGTTGCCGTCGCTTGGCCAACTAACGCGCAGTTGAGATGCGCTTATTTGTTCTACCAAAACTACCGTTGGCTTTACTGGTGGCGCGATTACTATTGGAATGTCAGAGACTACCAGACCGTCCGAAGCGCCGAAAGAACCAAAGTTATCGCTCGCATCCGCTCCAGCAATATAGAATCGGAACATATCCAGATTCTCATACGCAAGAATGAATGTTTGCGTCCTAACTGTGCCTGCAACTTCCACAACTAATTCCGGCTGGAAGACAAAGTTTTTGTAAGTATGGATTACAAATTTTTGAACAGCTGGGCCGTTCAAAGAATAATTCCAACTTACTTTAACTTCTACTTCCGCTGTTGTCTGTCCGACTATTTCCGCGGTTACGTTTTGCGGTGTTGCTATAGTTGGTAAAGACGTTGCTGTCGCGGTCGGTGTCGGAACGATTGGTTCCGGCGTCGCAGTTGCTACTGGTGAAATTGGCGTCGGGGTGGACACAACCGGTGTCGGTGTGTTTACTACCGGAGCAATAACTGTGAGCGAGTTGGAAGTAGTCCAATCGCTTGTTTCGCCAGTAATATTTATACCGCGCAGATAGAAGACATAAATGCCTCCGTCCTGCTCGGTCAAATTCAGCGATACTTCCTGGCTTACGCCGGGAATAATACTGCTGAATTTTGGCACGAACGCGTTGTCGCGGTAGGCGTGCAGTTCATAGCGAGCATTGCCATCACTTGGCCAGCTCACTTTGACTTGCGTTGAACTGGTTTTTTCTGCCAGTACGGAAGTTGGTTTTACCGGCGGATTAATAATCACCGGTTCACTCGCGACGACTACTCCGTTTGACGCTCCGAATTCTCCGAGACGTCCCTGCACATTTACACCGGCGACATAAAACTTAAACAGATCGCCGTTGGTGTAAGCCAAAGTAAATGCATAGGTGCGAACGTCGCCCACTAATTCTTTAGCGTTTTGGAATAAGCCGTTCTTGTAAGTATGAACGGTAAATTTCGTTACGCTTCCGGACTGCCACGACAAATTGATATCTACATCATTCTGTCGTTTGTCAGCAATTTCCGCAACTATATTTTGCGGTATTGCCGGAGCGGGCAGAAGTGTAGCCGTTGCGGTTGGTGTCGCCGTCGCCGTTGGCGGAATTAGCGTTGCCGTTGGTGTTGGCGGAATTGATGTCGCTTTCGGCGTCGCGGTTGGAATAACTGAAATTTGCGTCGCAGTCGGCACTGGCGGAATTGGCGTCACTTTAGGTGTCGCTGTTGCTTTCAGCGTTGCTGTCGGCACTGGCGTATTCGTCGGTATTGATGAACCTACATTATAACGGATTGTTCTTGTTAGTTTATGCAATCCGTCAGAAACGTAGATCTCAAATTCAAAGATGCCTTCTTCGCTTGTTTTCAAATCTAGCATCTTTTTTACCGGCGTTCCTAAGAACGTCCAGATATATGTAGTCGGCGCTGTCGCCGGTACAATAATCGTGGCTGTTTGCGGTCCGTCAGTATCCAACGCCAATATTGTAACCATCAACGAGGCGTTAACCGGGATATTTTCCATACTCCGGTTGCTGGTTATTTCCAGCGTTGGAGCATAGTTTATTGTCGGCGTTGCTGTCGCTGTTGGCGTCGGTGTTATCGTCGGCGTATTTGTCGCCGTCGGTTTCGGTGTTGCCGTCGGCGGTACCGGAGTGCTTGTTGCTTTCGGTGTCCACGTTGCTGTCGCTGTTGGCGTTGGCGTTATCGTCGGCGTATTTGTCGCCGTTGGGATAACGGTTGGCGCCAATGTCGGCGGTGGTGGAACCGGTGTATTGGTTGATACCGGCGGAACTTGCGTTGCCGTCGGTGGAACCGGCGTGTACGTACTCGTCGGTGCTGGCGGTGGTACTGGCGTATTCGTCGGTGGAGCCTGCGGAACTTGCGTGTATGTAAACGTCGCAGTTGGAGCAGGTGGAACCGGAGTACTCGTGTACGTGTTAGTCGGCGCTTGCGGTACCGGTGTATGCGTATTTGTCGGCGGAACTTGCGTTGCCGTCGGCGTTAATGTTGACGTCGGCACTAACGTTGATGTTGGAGTTGGCGTTAATGTTGACGTCGCCGTTGGCGGTACCGGTGTATGCGTATTCGTTGGCGGTACTGGCGTGTTCGTCAAAGTCGGTGGCACAGGTGTGTCTGTAGCTGTCGCCGTTGGTAGCGGATTAATGGTAAAGGGTGCGCCGATGTATACCAAATTATAATTCGCGCCCAAAGCCAGAGTTCCCTGTAAAATAGAGTAACCGCCAACATTTTCACCTGCATCACGCGTAAGCGCGCCGGTAAAATCGTCAGTACCTATTAATGCCGGGTCGTAGACGTAAGTTAAAAGCGGATCAGGGTCTCCGAAAGTTTTTGCTTTTGGATAAGCCGTTACCGTTATAACTTTCGCCGCGATGTTTGCGGTTAATCCAGCCGGTTGGGTAAGAACATAATTATTCTTGCTTGTTCCGTCTAGATTATATCCGCTAACTAATACTATTTTGTTTATGCCAGTATCAGCATTAACAAAATTTACTATCGGTGTTCCAGACAGAGATACGTCATCACTGCCTATTACACCCGAAAGCGTAGCTATGCCGGTAACAACTGTATCAGTTGTTCCGTCATAAATTTTACCTTGAGCGGTGAGATTAATCACCGTCAAAGCTTTTGTAGTGATATTAGCCAAATCTGTCGGCTGAACAATTCGGTAATTACTTGCGTCCGCTCCTGTAAGAGTGAAGCCAGCAATATTTACCAAAATGTCATTGCCAACGCTGATACTTACGAAAGTGGCGGAAGCTCCGCTACTATCTAAATTTACTACATCACCACTTAAAACTTCATTAAGTATTCCGGTGCCGCTGAAAGTTCCGGCGGCGTTACCGGTATACTCTTTGTCGTCGGCGGTAATTCCGACGATTGTCAGACCAAGAGCAATTATATTTCCGTTTA
>JBAYGB010000012.1:0-12270 GCA_041666885.1 Patescibacteria group bacterium
AACGCCGGCTATAAAGTAATTCGCGCCAACTATCAAGGCGACGTCGGTTTGCATATCGCCAAATGCCTGTGGGGAGTTATAAAATTTGAAAAGAAACTAAAGAAACTAATGGAAACTAAAGATATCACTGAAAAAGTTAAATTTTTAGGTGAAGCTTATGTTGAAGGCAGCGCGGCTTATGAAAAAGACGGAAAAGAGAAGCAAGAAATTATTGAGTTAAATAAGAGAATTTATGCCGATGATGAATCAATCAGGAAGATATACAAAGAAACCAGAAAATGGAGTTTGGAATATTTCGCCAAAATTTATCAGCGAGTGAACACCAAATTCGACCGGCTGTATTTTGAATCGGAAACGTTTGCGCCGGGCAAAAAAATAGTAACGGACGGCGTTAAAAAAGGAATTTTTAAGTTATCCGACGGCGCGATAATTTTTGAAGGCGGCAAGCACGGTTTGCACGATCGCGTTTTTATCAACTCCGAGGGCAATCCGACTTATGAAGCCAAAGACCTGGCGCTCGCGCGTCTGCAATTTGGCGAATATCATCCGGAAAAAATAATGCACGTGGTCAGCAAAGAACAAACCGAATATTTCAAAGTTATTTTTAAAGCGATGGAACAAGTTTTGCCCAAAAGCAAAAACCGGGAAGTTCATCTGCCGTATGGCTGGGTATCGCTTAAGAACGGAAAAATGAGCTCGCGTTTGGGCAATGTGGTTTTGGGCGAATTTTTAATTGAAGAAATAAAAACGGAAATATTAAAAATAATTTCACAAAACGGCGAAATTAAAAAAACAGAGCAAGAAAAATTGGCGGAGAAAATCAGCATCGCCGCGGTTAAGTACGCGTTTTTAAAAAACGGCATTGATAAGGATATTGCGTTTGACATTAACGAATCGGTCAGTTTGTCCGGCAATTCGGGGCCGTATTTGCTTTACACTTACGCGAGGATACAGAGCATCGTCAGAAAGTCAAAAATCAAAAATCAAAAATCAAAAATCAAAAATTCTATTTCTTTAAATAAAGATGAGCATCAGCTATTGTTTAAAGTATCTTTATTTCCGGAAGTGACGCAGGCGGCGGCGGAAAAACTGGATCCGTCAATTATCGCCAAATATTTGTTTGAATTGGCGCAAAGTTTCAATGATTATTACCATCGCGTGCCGATACTGAAAGCTGAAGCGGGAGAACGAGAATTTAAACTGGCGCTGATTGGCGCGCTGGCATTGATTTTAAAACAAGGAGCCGAGTTATTAGGGTTTGAAACGGTAGAACGGATGTAATCAAGACATTAAAACACGAGAGCATTAAAACATGATTTTGTTTTAATGTTTTTTGTTTTAATGTTTTTTTGATAAGCCGGCTTGACATTTTGCCGGAAATTGGTACAATGCTTTGAATCATTATTTTTACTTAAAAACTCATCAAATCTATGGATTACATGGATTCGCCAATAAACATCAATACTCCTCAGGTTCAATGGCAAAAAACTAAAATCGCTTTAGCCGGTCTTTTATTTTTTGCTTTCGCGTCCGGCCTGGTTATCGGGTTGATGGCTTTTCATTATTTAAGTTTAGTTAAAGAAGCGCGAGCCGACATTCAAACCGCTTACAGTTTATGGCAGGATAAAAATTTTATGGGTTCAATGTCATCCGCGCAGGAGGCGCGCGATTCTTTAGCGCGCATCCAAAAATTATTAAATTTTAAAATCTTATTCAAATTTCCTTTTATCGGCGAAACGTTGGCCGCGGGCGAACAAATCGTCAAGCCGTCGGTTTCCACCCTTGATTCTTATATTAATTTTATGAATACGGTGGAAAAAATAAAAAATTACGGTGATTTGAGTTATGAACAATTGCCGAACAAAAAAGAAGCGGTCGCTTTGATCGGCAGTTTGTTGCGCGACGCGGCCAATATGTACGATAGTTCAAAAATAATTATTGATACCGCGAATAAAATCGGTTTGGGCGATTGGCCGACAGTACAAGAAGTGACTAACGATTTTAAACGGTTTGAAGCGGAAGACGTGGCGGTTGCCAAAATTTTCCATCCGGTATTGGAAAAAGAAGAAATGACTTATTTGATTTTGATTCAAAATAATCGCAAGTTAATGCCGGCTGGCGGCTACATCGGCAATTTTGGAATTTTGAAAGTTAAAAGCGGCGAAGTCGTGGATTTTTTCTTAAAAGATACGCCGAAATTTGATCGGGAAAATAAAGCCCCGTTTGCCATTGTTCCGCCGGCGCCGCTCGCGGCCTATTACGGCAAAACTCAGTGGTCGCTGACTGACGCGAACTGGTCGCCTTCTTTTCCGCTGGCGGCTCAACAGGCGCAAGGATTATACAAAGCTCAGGGCGGGACGGAAAAAATTGACGGCGTTATCGCTTTCAGTCCGGAGATAGTGAACGGCTGGCTGGATCTTGTCGGCGGTGTGGATGTTTACGGTATTCATTACGACAGCAAAAATTTTCCCAATACGCCGCAATATGTAAAACCGTGTAAAGAAAATGAAACCAAATGCCAAGAGACAAAATTGGTCGGCGGCAAAACGATCGAAAGTAAAGACCGGGTTTATATCATGAATCCGATCGCGCAAGCGGTGAGAACAAAACTTATCGGTTTGCCGTTAAAAAACATCATTCAAGCGGTTATGGCGTTTACCGACAATGTGAAAGAACAAAAGATTTTCTTTTATTTCAATGATCCGGCGCTGCAAGCGCATGTGGCGGATGGCGGTTTCGCGGGCGATTTGCTCAACAGCCAGCGCGATTACTTAATGGTTGTAGATTCCAACGTGTCTGACGCGCGCCTGGATGAATATGTTTCTCGAAAAGTTGATTACAAAGTGAAAGAAGTTGATAATAAGTTGCAAGCTACTTTAACTTTAACTTACAATTATCAGGATATTAGAAAAATTGATCCGAAATTGCCAAACTACCGCAATTATTTGCGCGTTTATGCGCTGGCCGGCGCCAAATTTATCAGCGTTCAAGGCGCGGCCGTTGACCAAAGCGAAGAATTGGGCAAGAAAGTTTTTGGCGCCTTTGTAGAAATTGCCACCCGCAAAGAGAAAACAATCACTTTAACTTACGAACTGCCGAGTAACGTCCGCCATGACGGGGTATACGAATTAACCATGCAAAAGCAATTAGGAAATGAATATGCGACCGCAAGCATCAGCGTTCCGCAAGCCGGCAGTGAGCGGCCGTATCTTTGGCAAGGAAAGTTAAACGAAGATAAAATTTTTAAGATAAAGCAATAGATCGTATAATTGTCATTCCCGTCCGTCTCGCCGGAGCGAAGCCGAGGCGGACGAAGGCGGGAATCTAAGAATAGTATAAGAATAAATATTTAGATAAAAAAACGCCCCCGATTAATCGGGGGCGTTTTTTAGTTTAACAAACATTTTTAGAGAATGGATTTTATTTTGTCCAAAATTTTTGACTGTTTAGTGTGATAGATAGATAAGATTCCAAAAATCAAACCAAAGATAATTCCCAGTAGTACGTTTAAAATAATATTCGGTTTTGCCGGCAGGGTGGAGAGCGAAGGGCTGTCAATCACGCGCACATCAACATTTTGAATATTGTGATAAAAACTGTTGGTTGTTTTTAAAGTATAAATCACGGCGTTCGCCAGTGCTTCCGCTTGCGTTTTGTCAGGATGATAAACGGTGATGGTGATAATGCCGGAGTCATACATTGATTTAGCCTGCACGGTTTTACTCCATAGTTTCAGTTGTTGTTTGCGCTCGCCGGAGAAATAATTCGTATCAATGTTGCTGCTGGTCTTGATTGTTTGGCTGAAAAAAGATTCGGAAGAAACAACCTTCGCCAACAGTCCGCTTAAGTACTCATTCATCTTGGAGGCGTTGTACGGGTCGGCGGTTTTTTCAAATTGCTGAACTACCAGCACTTTGGCTTGCGCGCGGTATTTTAACGGTTGGACGAAAGTCACGACCAAAGATACCGCCAAAAAAGCAAGCACGCTGTAAAACAAGATTTTATAGTTTTTTCTGATTAGGGTGAGTAATTCCATAAAATGGTTTAGATTATTAATTTAATAGACTTTTTATACTACCATATTTTTAGGTTTTGTCAATAGATTGACTTTTTTTGGCATATATGGTAGGGTATTACGTTGAGTTGTTTTATAAAAAGCAACTTAGGCACTTTGAAAATTGAATATAATTTATGAGAAATCATAAAAAAAATTAAAGGAGGATCAAATCATGATCCGAAGAATGTTGTTAGTGGTTTTTTTAGCGATGTTTGTTTTTTCACCGTGGGCTAAAGCGACAGTAGTAACTGTCACTGATAATCCACAAACCATCCAAGATTTAAGTAGTGGGCGAGATTTTGACTATCAAAGCAATAAGTCAATTACCATTCGGTGGAGTTTTACTGAAGCCAAAATAAGCAAAAAATATAATTCAATAGTTCATGTTTATATTGGTGTTGATGGTGCTCCACCATCAAATTATTTAGGCCAAAGTAATCAGTGGTCCGAGTCACTGGATTATTTTACATGGGTGGCCGGAGCTGATAATTTAGATTCGGTTTACAAAAGTGGGCCGGAGTACGGACATAAATATACTTTTAGAGTATATTTTTTGACTTCCGCCGGAGCGCCTTATCCCTCATTTGATAGCGCCGGAGCGGTAGAATTTTTACCGCCACTGGTTGTTACCACTTCAACGGAAAGTTCGGCTGACGTTAGTAATACTACCGTCAAAACCGAAACTGGCGATCGCCGATTGGTTTTTAAATGGAACTGGGTTTCACTTGGCATTAATCCAGCCGACGTTTACAGCACGCATGTTTATGTAAATGTAAACAACAGCGTTTTTACTGAAAATGGAGTAAACAAACTCTATTATCAGTATTTAACAAACAACGGAGGATACAGCGTAAGCAGCCCTTCCAACCGGGAGTTCGCTGTTTGGACACCGAATGGAAATTCGGTGGGTAAAGATTTTAGAAACGGACCACAGTTTGGAGTGTCTTATAAGTTCAAAGTCTATGTTTTGTTGAAAAATAAAACTTTGGGTTTTGAGGAAAATTATTCAAATGCGGGGCCAGTATTGTTACAAGAAAAAGAAATTTTTTCTAATCCGACAGCGACTAAAATTCCGATACCAGTGCCAACTGCGACACCAGTCACCCTATGTCCAATTCATATTGAAGTAAAAGCGCCGGGCATAAACGATGCTGGAGTAATATACCTCGAATATAATAAAAATATGCAAATTGAAGTGCATATTACGCACGACGAACTGACGGGGCCAATTTTGACTGTTGAGTTGTTTAACAATAACAACGATCCAGTTAATGAGTTCGGTACAATAGATGCTGACGTTGTGGATGGAAAATACCGTGAAGTTCATGTATACAACCTTAGTGGCGCTAATCCGGGGACATACGATTTTGGTATTAGCGTTTCCGACGGTGCGGCAAAGGCGGAAAAATTGATCCGTCTTATAGTCGGACCAAAACCAATGCCGACGCAAACATCGACACAAACACCAAAACCAGCCGCTACGCAAACTCGAACACCGTTGCCACAAGTTACTGTGATTGTTGCAGACAACTTGTCTGCTAATGATAATTTAGCCGGCGGGATTGATTATGATGCTCAGTTTGAAAATGAACTGGTCATCAAATGGACAAGCAATATGTTTGCTTCACCGCAAACCGTTGATGTTTTTGTTAGTATTAACGGAGGCAGTCCCGTTGCTTTAAAACAAGGAATTAATGCGGCAGACGGAAGTTTACGGTGGTATAATGGCGCGGACGTAGTGCTAGCGTATAAATCAGGACCGGAGTTTGGTAGAAATTATAATTTTGTAGTTTATTTCTATCAAATGGGAAAAGAATGGGATAGGGTATCAACTGGCATAGTTCAGTTCAAGCTCCAAGACCCGATATGGACTCCGACTCCGACTATAACATTGACGCCGATCAACACTCCGACGCAAACATACACACCAATTCCAACTTCAACCTTTACCGCCACGCCGACGCCAGGTAATTTATTTATCGGGTTGTCGGTGGAGAACAGTTCTACCGGCGAAAAAGTTTTTGGTATTATTGACAACGCGACAACGACAATACCAAAAATAAACATTCAAGTCGCGGACGTGATAATCATCCAAGCGACGGCGGAAGTAGCGAATGGAATAATCAGTTCCGCGACTGTGTCTGAAGATGGAATAACAACATCAACCGATAGCGATGGTAAAACAGCCATCAACCGCAGATCAATAAAAAAATATTCCATTATCGGCGATCATCTGATCGCCTGGAAAGTACAGGACTCAACTGGAAGAATAAGTTGCGCAACGTTGGTAGTTTCTGTTACGACGTCGTCAGTTTCAACAACACCAATGCCGACCACCCCCACAACTGCTTTTACTCCCACTCCAACCGTAACACCAACGCCGGTTAAATTGGCTCAAGGAGAGTTTATTCTTACTTGGGTTTCATTTACCAGCGGAAGAGGCGAATATGTGGATGCGAACGGCAACATTGTTCCATCAGCATTGGATGCAGCCGGCGCTCGTGTAACTATTCCATATTTTGGATCTCCATGGGATATCGGGATCTACAAAGGGATAGGATTGAGGGCCGGTGAAAAAATTGAAGCCGGTAAGTCATATCAGCTTCAAGTAAAAGTTAAAAGTTCAGTCGCCGGCACTATGCGCGTTTTGGCGCAAGAAAATAGAGGCGGACAGATGATAAATCTGACCGACTCCAACGATGCCTTTAAAATTCCGCAGGTATCGTTAAAAGCAGGCGAGCAGAGTATTAGTGTGGATCTGCTCACTATTTCAACAAATACCGTCGCCCCCCAAATTACTTTTTGGTTCGGGGAAAATGCCAGCGGTACCTTTGAGCTCAAAGATTTTAAGCTGTTTGAGCTCAAATAATCAATTTCGTTCTTTTTGATAATTTTGTTCTTTTCAGGCTTTCCTATTTTAGGGAAGCCTTTTTTTCTTGACATTTTTTTGGCATTGTGGTAACGTAGGATGTTAAATTGTTTTAATTAAAAAAACAGTTTATGTACTATTAAAAATAAATCATGAGAAATCATGAAAAAATAAAAAAGGAGGATCTATCATGATCCGGAACAAGCCGTTTTTACTCGTATTAGTATTGGTGACAGTCTTCTTTGGAACCGTAGGAAAAGTAAATGCCGTTGATGCGTCATTGCGTGATGTTTATATGCACGTTATGACTAGTACGTTAAACGGCACGGAATTAAGCACTGTTTATTGGGATAAAGACGGCGGATGTAAATTTGTGTCTTCAGTCCCGACAGGAGCTAAAGAAATTTACAAAACGTTATCGGAATGGAATAATTCGGATAACGAACAGGCTTTTATTTTTAATTCATCACCTCAGGTGAAAGTATTTGTAACCGGTAATAAATATAGTTCAACGCCGATTACAGATATTGAGGCCGATGGATTAAACCAAAGAGACTTGGTAATTTCCATTGTCGGCATACAAAGTGTAACGACAGCGCTTATCACGAGCACTCACTATTACGTGCGCGTTAATGACGGCGCTCCTCAGTTTCTAGGCAACTCCGAAGAATTTTTTTTGGAATGGAAACCCGGAGGAGCGGGAATTAGCGCAACGTTTGCCAATGGTCCTCAGTCAGGGGATAAATATGAATTTTGGGTGTTTGGTATAGCTGATAGTCAAGTAGTCGGATCTTTTAACATCAAACAAGTATTTAGAAGTGAAGCTATTGAATATGTTATACCCAAAATTTCCGTAAAATACGCTGATAGCAAGCTCAGTATAGAAGTTTATCAGTCGTATTTTGACCTTGCCGCCAAGTCCAGAGGAGAAATAATAAATAGCTATCATATTTATTATTTAACAAAAGGCATGTCTAAGGCGGGGTATGTCGGCCAAATAGCTCCCACTTCCGGCAAACTTGTTTTAAGTGATGTGCCGGCGGGAGAATATGAGATATTTGTTTTTGGAGTTGTGTTAAAAAATAATCATGTGTTTAGAGCATACGAAAGTGTGCATTCTAATATTACGATTTCAGGGAATAAAATTTTTACGCCGACTCCTTTTCCAACCATTCCAGTAGCTTCTCCCACTCCCACACCAACTGTCACGCCAATGCCGGCTAAACCAGTTCAAGGAGAATTTGAATTAACCTGGGTTGCATTCACCGCCGGTAAAGGCGAATATGTAGATGCGAACGGCAACGCTGTTCCATCAGCATTGGACGCAGCCGGCGCTCGTGTAACTATTCCATATTTTGGATCCCCATGGGATATCGGGATTTACAAAGGAGTAGGATTGCGAGCCGGCGAAAAAATTGAAGCCGGTAAATCATATCGGCTTCAAGTAAAAGCAAAATGTTCAACTGCTGGTACAATGCGTGCGCTAGTACAAGAGAATAGATCCGGGGCGATGATAAATTTAACCGGGTCAAATGACGCTTTCAAAATTTTGCAGGTGTCGCTTAAAACCGGCGAACAGGACATCAGTGTTGACCTGTTGGCTATAGACAATAATGCCGTCGCTCCCCAAATTACTTTCTGGTTTGGAGAAAACGCTGGTGGAACTTTTGAGCTTAAAGATTTTAAACTGTTTGAGCTCAAATAGTATTCTTTTACCTTTGTTCTTTTAAGGCTTTCCTATTTTAGGAGAGCCTTTTATTTTTCTTGACAAAAATTAAGAACGTGTTAGGATAATATGACCTTTTAAATTAATCGCAAAATTCTAAAAAAGAATAAAATTGGCATTTTGCCATTAATAAAACCACAAAAAATAGGAGGTAATACATCATGAAAATGATGCGTAAGTTCTTTTCATCGGTATTAGCAATGTTACTGGTATTATTAATATCAGTAGCAACAGGATTGGCAAAAGAGGCAATACAGGCGGCAGACGAGTATTGGCCACCACAAGAAGTTGCGCAAGCTCCAAATGGAGAAACAGTAATACTTGATTATACTTCTTTGGGGCAAACCGGGAATTTTCAAGTACAAGCGGAAAATCCGAGCGCGGGAATTTTTATTTCCGCGAACAGTCGCGTAGTTGGTGGTCCTGATCGTTTTTGGGTAGTCGTCAACTTTGACCGTGCTAAGATCAAAACGGACGATTTGATTAAAGTGGACACCCATTATTCTACAGGTGGTGAATACGCTTCTTTGGTGCAAGAAAAATTTCGCAATTACCAAGATGGCTGGGGACAAGATGTTTTTCAAATGCCCAATTATAATAAATCCGATCCGCGGGTTTATTATCCGGAGCAAATTCATCCTAATGGGGTCGCTCCGTACAGTAGGGTAGACATGCTATTCCCTGGATATAAAATTCCATCGGAACTCCTGAACTATCAGTCCGATTGGTTTGATAGATTTGGTGGATACGAGGAATATTATTTCCCAGGTTGGTATTCGGTTTCCGCTTGGTTGTTTCGGCGACAAGCGGACAACAGTTATAAAGCGATTGACTATATGCTGACTGCGTCACAACTGCTCGGACCCGAACCAATCATTTCCGGACCGGCACCAGTGATCGGCAGCGTTCTTCCATGGGTTACGAGTGATCGTAATTATTGGGGAGTAAATTTATCCGCTAACGAAGGAGTTGACGTTGTCCTTTATGCCATAGTCGCAGTGAATGCTAAAGGTGATTATTCATTGCCTATCGCGTCGAACTTATGGCCACAATATTTTGTTCTCCGCTATAATGGAGAACAAATTATAAATCCGACCGAAGGGGGATTGTATAAGTTCATTATTGCCGGGGCGATCGTTGATAAATTGCCAGCGGGAAATTATAAAATCATCGTTCAAGGGGTAACGATGAATTGGCAGTATAATGCTGCCGTTAAAATGACCGAGCAGATAGGTTGGGATGCCCCGCCGTTCTATTGGCCGGGACGTTAATTTGATCTCTTTTGTTCCTTTTTGTAAATATAATATAAACTAATAAAGTCGTCACTTCAATCAGGCGACTTTTATTTTTTTATCAAAACATTGACAAAATATAAAAAATATAATATAGTAAGCAGTAAACTTACACGTAATCAAATCAATAACATGTTTTTCGTTAATAATCAAACATACGTAATTTTTACAAAAATAGCCCTAATCGGGACGATATTATTATTTATCGGGACGCTGATTTTACCTTGGCAGAATTTGCTAATTTTTTTGGCCGGTTTGTCCGCCATTGGTTTTTTTATTTTTATTGCCAGATATCCGCAATGGGGATTATATCTTTTAGCTTTTTCTTTGCCTGCCACGAGCTGGTTTTTTTATCCCGGTAATTTCAAAATCCCGTTTGTTGATATAATCGGAATTTTTGTTTTTTGCGCTTTTTGTTCACGTCTGATCTATTTGTCTCGCGCGAACATCAGCCAATTCAAAAAAGAATTTAATTTTCCCGTCTTATTGCCGTATCTGGCTTTTTTAACAGTCGCTTTTTTATCAGCTCTATATTCCGGCCGAGCGGAAGAAAGCACCTGGTATGTCGTGCGCTGGATCGTGATGTTTTACTTTATTTATATTTTTTTACCGGTTAATATTATCCGCGACAAAAAACATCTGCAAGGAGTAATTGTCAGTATAGTATTGTCCGCGCTTGCCGTATCGCTGATGGGTCTTGCCTCTTTACCGCAGCAGGATTCCAATAACGAATTTGTGCGCATCAAACCGATAGCGATAGCCGGTATTTATCCGATTGAAGAAAATCAAAAACATATTTCCGAAACCGTTTTAACCGCGCTCGCTTTGGTGCTGGCTTGGCCGCTTTTATCCGGCAAGCGAAAAATTCCAACGAAAATTTGGGCGCTGTCCGCTTTTTTTGCGCTGATAGCTTTGGGCAGCTTTGCTCGCACGGCTTGGATAGTTTTGGCTTTACAGGCGTGTTTGATTATTATTTATTATTATTGCCATGACCGCATCAATTGGCAGAAAATAGCCGCCATAATATTAATTTTATTAACGATTTCTTTGCCGGCTTTTTGGTATATGACAAAATTACAAACCAGCAGCACGGGAATCGGATCAACGGAAAGCCGTTGGCTGATGACGGTTATCGGTTTTCAAGGATGGCAAGAACATTTTTGGTTGGGCATGGGTCCGGGAAGATTTGAACCGATGCTGGAAACTAATATTTATTTTTTCGCCAAATACGGACGGACTTTTGACGCGCACGGAATATTGCAAAAAATCTCCACCGAAACGGGAATATTGGGGCTGGCCGCGTTTTTTTGGTTGAGCGGTTTGATATTTTGTAAATTGGGAGCATTGATTTTTAAACTTAAACAACGCCGGCAGGAACAAGAAATTTTATTTTATGTCAGTTTGGCGGCGGTCAGCATTTTTATGTTTGAATTTTTTGACACTTTTTATTATAAAGGTAAGCTATGGCTGATAGTCGGCGTGGCTTTGGCCGCAGCAAAATTAATTAACGAAGGAAAATTAGCACCGAAAAATTATGCTAGCAATTAAAACTAAAAATATATTATTTGTGTCGCAATATTTATATCCGCACGGCGGCGGGGGCAGCGGACGATTTGTTTATGACAACGCCCGTCATTTGGCGCAAGCGGGATATCAAGTTGATATTTTACTGCCGCGAGCGGCAAGTGATTTAAAATACCAAATTGATGATGACCATATAAATATTCATAGTTTTGGCAGCCGACTTTATTTTATTTTAAAAAAATTTATTCCGCGGACGATTTTGGATTTAATTTGGTCGCGGCATTATGTGAAAAAATTATTGAAAAAACAAAAATATTATTTGGTTGTGTTTCATCATTTGCCGGCGGCGGCTTTTTGTTTTAATTTAAAAAATTTGCGCGGGCAAAAATGGCTGTACCAGTTTTACGCCTCTCCTTTTATGGAATGGAAGTTTGAACACGAAGCCGCTTATACGCCGGCAAAAAAAGTTTTCGGATTTTTCTTGCTGTGGCTGGAAAAAAGATTGTACGCTCACGCGCCGCGGTTGATCGTTTTGAGCCGCTATACCAAAAATATTTTAACGGACAATTTTAAAGTGCCGGTTGAAAAAATTACCGAACTTAGCGGCGCGGTTGACACGGCGCAGTTTTATCGCCGGCAAATAGTCCCCGCCGAAATAAATTCTTTGTGGCCGGCGAATACTTTTAAATTATTATCGGTTCGGAGATTGGAAAAAAGAATGGGATTGGAGATGTTGATTAAAGCCGTTGCCTTGTTAAAAGAACAAGGCTGCAAAATTTCTTTGGTAATTGCGGGTACGGGA
>JBAYGB010000013.1:0-11274 GCA_041666885.1 Patescibacteria group bacterium
ATTTTGGCCGCCTCATTCATCGGCATAACGGCAAAACCGTCCATCGCCGCTTCCAGCGCTTTAATCGGATCAATTTCGGTAATAACAACTTTTGCGCCCATTCCCCGCGCGCGGCTGGCAAAACCGCGACCGCACCAGCCGTAGCCCGCGACCACCACGTTTTTTCCCGCGATTAAAATATCAGTCGCGCGAATAATACCGTCCAGCGTTGACTGCCCCGTGCCGTAGCGGTTGTCAAACATATTTTTGGTCTTCGCGTCGTTTACTGCGACGACCGGAATTTTTAGCGCGCCGTCTTTGGCCATGGCGCGCAAACGGATTACGCCGGTGGTGGTTTCTTCCATACTGCCCAAAATTTGCGCGCCCATTTCCGGATTATCTTTATGAATCACGGAAATTAAATCCGCGCCGTCGTCCATGGTAATTTGCGGATTATGAGCAATGGCCGCTTTGATATGCTGGAAAAAAGTGTCGCGATCTTCGCCCTTGCGCGCGAATACCGAGATTTGATAATCTTGCACCAAACTGGCCGCCACGTCGTCTTGGGTGGATAGCGGATTGGACGCGCAGAGCGTAACATCCGCGCCGCCCGCCTGCAATGTCCGGACTAAATTCGCGGTCTCGCAGGTAACATGCAAACAAGCGGACATTTTTAAACCGGCAAACGGCTGCTCTTTGATAAAACGTTCTCGCACTTGTTTTAATACCGGCATATCGCGTTCGGCCCAGTCAATACGCTTTTTGCCTGCCGGAGCTAAGGTGATGTCTTTGATGTCATTTTCCATAATATTATTTTACTTTTTCCCCTCCTTAGAGGAGGGGTAGAGGGAGGTGGGGTCGATTATTAAAACCCACCACCCCTGTCCCCTCATCTAAGGAGGGGAACGCATTTAACCTTTATTTGTTAGACGGGTAGCTCTTCTTTATAATTCTCCTGATATCTTTCCGCCGCGCTTTCAAAATTCAACTGATGCGTCTGCGTGCCGTATTGTTCAACGGTATAAACGGCGACTACGCTCGCAAACCGACCGGCGATTTCTAGCGGCCAACCCTCAATCAATCCTTTGATAAACCCGGCGCGATAAGCGTCGCCCGCTCCGGTCGGATCCGATGTGTTTTTCGGTTTTGCCGGCGGGATGGAATAACCCGCGTCTTTGGTTTTTATCTGCGAACCTTTTTCACCGAGCGTCGTGACCAAAATTTCCGTATTCGCCAAAATTTCCGCTTCCGTCAGTTTGGTTTTTTTCATCGCCAAACTCAACTCGTAGTCATTGGAAATAAAAACTTTGGCGCCTTTGAGGCAGGCGCGCAAATCATCCGCGCTTAAAATCGGAATCTGCTGGCCCGGGTCAAAGATGTAGGAAATACCGCGCTCTTTGTAATATTTAATCAGCCGCACCATATCGTTCGTGTTCCCCGGCGCCACAATCGCGAGCGTTTCTTCCGGTTTTTCTTCCGGTTCCATATCACAAGCGTTTTTCATCGCGCCCGGATAAAAAGCGGAGATTTGATTATCCGCCTGGTCGGTAATGATGTTGGCGAAAGCCGTTTTTTCCTCGGCAAAAACTTTAATATAAGAAGTATCAACGCCGCGCTCGCTCAACCAAACCCGGTAATCTTCAAAATCGCGGCCGACGCTTGCAAGTATCGCCGGCTGTTCGCCGAGCATCGCTAAATTGTAGGCGATGTTGCCGGCCGTGCCGCCGAAGTTTTCCTGCAAATTATTAATTTCAAAACTGACGCTTAACGAGTGAACTTTGTCCGGCAGAATATTATCGGCGAATCTGCCGGGAAAATTCATGATTTTATCAAAGGCCAATGAGCCTGAAACTAAGATCTTCATAAAAATAAGTTAATAAATATGTCTATATGTTAGCATAAAATTTATGCTTGTCAAAATAAAAACCCCGGTCATTTGATCGGGGTATATTTTTCTACCATTTTAATTTACTTTATGTCTCCATTTTTTTCATTTTTTCTAAAAACCAACCCAACACAAGAAAAGATACTAGGCATAATACTACCATTAAACATATACGAAGTAAAGGGAAACCAATCACTTGCATCCAACTAATACTTTGCTTGGCTTTCACCATGTTTCCTTCAACCCAGACATTTTCTACGTTGGAAAACATATTCTTATCGTCAACGATAGCGGCATATTCAAAAACTCCCGGTATACTTGGATCTGGATGCCACACTTCTATTACCGATACCCATGTAATTGATGGCCACCCACCTATTTTCTTGCTGTATCTTAATATAGCATCTTCACCCCAGCCGGCTATTTCTTCAATCGGCTGAGTTATAGTAATAGTAAATGTTCCTGGTTTTACCCTATCTTCCGCTAAAACTCTTCCCTTAAAAGAGTTGGGAATTTGAAAAACCACTTTTTCCGGTTCCACTTTTTGCGTTTCTTTTACCACAAAATTTATTGAAGAAACTACATGGTATAAAGCACACAAGATAACTCCCACAAATATAGCAATAGAAACTGCGGACAACAATCTGCATATAATCTTTTTCATTGTGCTTCTCCTTTTTTAATGTTCAAAAAATATGCCTGAATTTTAGTATAAATAAATAATTTTGTCAAGTTATAAATTTAAGTTTATCTAAAATAAGCTAAATTTGCCTGTTCATTGCCGTCTAATTCGTAATTTTTAATTCTTAGCCTGCCTACCGGCAGCAGTTCAAATTTATTCTATTTTTAGATTCCCGCTTTCGCGGGAATGACAAAATATAAAAACTTTTTACTTTATAACTTTACAAACTTTTTGCTACGACCAACCCCCAAACTTCTCCCGCGCCGGCTTGTTTTAAAACCAGCGCGCAAGCATTTAAGGTGGAACCGGTTGTTGCCACATCATCGGTTAAAATAATATGCTTGCCGTTTAAAGCGCCGCCCTGCCAGGCAAAACTATTTGCTACATTCGTCCGACGTTCCCGTTCATGCAAAGATGCCTGGTCGTGGGTCGCGCGAACGCGGTGTAAATTTTTTATACCCAACTCAAACCCAAAATGCGTCACGACCTGCCGCGCCAAAATTTCCGCCTGATTAAACCCGCGCCAACGCTTACGGCGCGGATAAAGCGGCACCGGCATAACCAACGTATTTTTAATATCTGTTAAAACTTGCGGCGCGAAATTTTTACCAACTACAAAATTATTCAACCAATCAGCCGAATGGATCTGCGCGAGCTGCCGTTCCAAAAATAAAATCAGAAGCCCTCCGAGCTCTTGACCGATTTCCGGCACAAAGCGGTATTTTAAAGTTTTAATCGCCTGTTTTATCAATTCGTTATTATAATCGCTCGCGATTAAAACGCCGTTTAAATGATGATTTGGTTCGCATTTATGGCAGAATTCGCCGAATTTTGTCTCCTGTTTACATTCCAAACAATGGCTGATTAAATTAATCGGAATTTGCTTTTGGCAATCGGCGCAAATCCATTTTCCTTCCTGTCCGCAACCTAAACATTCAATGGGAAAAATAATGTCTAAAAAAAAATTAAAGGCTCTTTTAACCTTCTTTTTAAAATCCAAATAGCATCTATTATTAAACATGTTGAATTGTTGACCCCTCCGTCTACCGAGGCGGTAGCCACCTCCCCTTATAAAAGGGAGGAATAATGCGGAGAAAAACCATGTTAAATCGGTATTTATTCTCCCCCTTTATAAGGGGGAGTTAGAGGGGGTGAGGCTTAAAATGCCGAAGGCAAAGGGGTTTAAAGGGCTGGGGGAGGTTAGTAATGTAACAATATTCCTGCTATTCCCCCCATTTAACCCTATCCACTTTCCAAGCGCCGCCTTCTTTAATCATGGAAATTGACGCGTCTTGCTGGAAAGCGCGGGCGTTCGCGCCGACGCCGATTGATTCTTTGCGCTGGGTTTTAACCAAAAATTCCGCCTGCCCGCCGGTTTCGTTAAACTGCTTGGTTTCCGTTATTACCGCCTTGGTCGTAATGCCGTAATAAATATCCGTGGCCGCGTTTTGATTTCTGATTTGTTCAAGATAATTAGTCGCCCAAATTTTCATTCCGCCTGACATAAAAATTTCCAAATCGCGGATATTGGCATAACCGGACTGATTGGAATAACTGCCATAGCGCTCAACAAAAGATGCGGCCAGCCGTTTCAAATCTTCCTCGTTCACTTCTTCCCGCCGGATAATTTTCGGCGTGGTTGTTTTTACTTCCGTCACCGGAATTTGCGCAGTAACCGTCGTCGTCGCTTGTTGTGTAACCGGCGCTTGCGTTTCTTTTACCGGCGCCAAAAACATAAAATAAATCAATCCGATTAAGACGATTAAAGCGAAGATTATTATTAGGATGGCAGTTAATTTCTTAGCACTCATAAAATCCAAAATTCAAATTATCTCAAATTATTCCAAACCAAATCCTAATGTCAAAAACTAAAATATAACATTTTTAGATTTAAGATTTTGATATTGATTTGGAATAATTTGGAGTACTTTGGAATAATTTGGATTTAATAAATTTCCTTTTAATTACTATTCAATTATTGTTGAATTTCTGTTAAATTATTGTTAAGCTTATAAATTTGCATTATAATTCTTGCTTCTAACCTTTAACTTGTCCTTCCTGTTCCATCTGCTCGTCAAACTCACGCTTGGCTTCTTCAATTTCCAATAGTTGCCGCGGGTCGGTGGTGATTAGTTGGTCTTCGGTATATGACGCGACAATTTTGATCGCCGCGTGTTTATTACCGGCGAAAAAGATGCCCTCGCCCACGCCGCTTTCCAGTAATAAATATTTTTCTCCCTCGGTTAAGTTAAAAGTTTTTTGGATGAGTTCAATCGCGGACGGCGATTGGCGCAACAGCAATTGCAAAGCCGCGTTGTTGACTATCGCCTGCCCGTATTGGGACAATAAAAAATCATTGACGTCTTGCGTGATGGTTGTGACGCCGAGATAATATTTGCGGCACCGCTTAACCAGCGCGTAAATGAATTTGGCGCTGTCTTCGTGCTGCATCAGCCACCAGGCTTCGTCAATGACTAAAACGCGCTTGCGCATCTCGCTGCGCACCACGTTCCAAATATAGTTAACGATGGTGTAAATCGCTATCGGCCGCAATTCATCTTCCAAATCGCGCACGGAAAAACAAACCAATTGGTTATTCATTTCCACGCTCGTTGGGCTGTTAAGCAGGCCGGAAAAAGTGCCTTCGCTGTATTTTTTTAAGCGCAAGGCCAAATCCGCTCCGCCTTCCATGCCGCTTAAAATTTCTTGAAAATCAGACAGCACCGGCGCTTCGATTTTGGCCAAATCCGCTTCGGGAGTAATATCTTTTTTAGCGTAAGTTTCTAGTAGCGCGCGGTCTAAAATTGAATCTTCAGCGCTTGTTATGTTTCCGCCCAGCATAATGCGGACCAATCCTTTGACGCTGATGACTCCGCTGCGGATAATATCTTCCGGACGCGAATTGTCCCCGATTGAACGCGGCAGATCAAACGGATTGATTTTATTTTCACTCGCGAGCGAAATATTAATGTAGGTGCCGCCGACCGCGTCGCACAGATGTTTATATTCTTTTTCCGGGTCAATAATGATTACTTCGCTGCCAAGCATCAGGCTGCGCAAAACTTCCAATTTTATCGCGTAGCTTTTACCCGCGCCGGAGGTGGCGAAAACGACAAAGTTGGCGTTTTGTAGAGAAAAACGGTCAAATAAAATCAAACTGTTATTATGGCGGTTGATGCCGTATAAAATACCATTGTCGCTTGTGAGGTCACTTGATATAAACGGAAAAGAGGAAGCGACCGGCGATGAATTCATATTGAACGAGATCATCAACTCATCGTTATTTAATGGCAAAGTGGAATTAAATCCCTGCTCCGATTGATAATAAACTTTTTTGGAATAAATCAAACGCGAACCCAAAATATTTTCCACCACGTCCGTCAATTTATTTATTTCTTCCAAACTGTCGGCGTATAAAGTGATATACAAAGCGAACTGGAAAAATTTCTCCGTCCCCTGCGTCAGCGAATCGCGCAAGGCCTCCGCGTCGCGCAAAGCGGTTTCTCTGATCGGATCGCGCGCCGCGCCTTTTTCCGCGTCGCTGACGATTTGCGCTTCCAAATTACCCACCTTTTTTTTCAATTGTTTTAAAATAATCGCGCTCGGCACCGGATAAAAAAACATGCTAACGTCAAAAGTTTCGTTTAAATTTATAATCGGCGCGAACCAGCCGACGCTGATATAGCGCGGATAATTGATGACAAAAATAGTGCGGACGAATTTATCGCCCAGTTTGATAAAGCTCGGCTTTACCTCCAGCGCGGCCGGCGCTATCATGTCGCGAATGGAGATTTCCCCGCGGCGCAGCGCTTTTTCTTCCTCTACCGCCTGCCTGACTTGCGCGGCTGATTGCTGTTCCTGCGCGACCTGTTTTACCGCCGCTTGCATCGCCGCTTTATTTTTTTCCGCTTCGGCTAATTGGATTTGTTTGGGATCAAACATAAATTCAATCATCAATTACGAATTATCAATTACGAATTTTTAATTCGTAATTTTTAATTGATAATTGAGATTAGTGTGCCATTAATTTATTAACTTCGACTAACGTTTGGTTCTGCGCCGTGTCGGGATTGTAAGTGGTATATAACAATTCAATGATACTTTGCGTGTCCAAAGCGGCTACCTGCAAACCCATGCTGGCCAATCCGCCAGCGATTTCATCCACGCGCGCGGCCAAAACTTCCCGCCGGCGCTGGAATTTTTCTTCTTTCAGCCGAATCAAAGTTACGGGTTTGAAAGTTTCTATCAGCCGCGGAAAAAAACCTTTTTGCTTGTTGGACAGCGGATCATAAGTCACGGTTATGAAAAATCGCTTGTTCATTATTTTACCCAAAGAAATCAGCTCTTTGATATAACTCAAATATTCGGCGGTTTGCATGCGTAACAATTCGTTGGTTTGCTCCCGCTGTTTTTTATCCAGCATTTCCAAATACGGATCAATTTTAAACTCGCGCGACTGGATTACTATCTGCAAAGGATGCTCCAGATTATTTAAAAAACTGACATAAGCGGAGACGATCGCGTTTTGCTCGTCTTCCGATTTTAAAGCGAAATTCAAACTGGACACCAAAAGAATGGAACGCATTGTCCCGTCTTTCATCACCAGCGCGCCATCGCGAATCTCGGCGATGTCCAAATAGCGCTGAGTGGCAGCTGATATTTTATTGGCGGCTAATTTGTTCTTGGCAGGCATATAATTTTGTTCTGTCATTCCCGCGAAGGCGGGAATCTCATTATCAAACTTTTATCAAATCTTAGATTCCCGCCTTCGCGGGAATGACAATAATCATTTTATTTTTATTTTTTTAACTTTTTACCTTTAACTTGCATTCCGCTAACTTCTTACTTCTATATTCTGATCTCCTCCTTGGTATACTCCTCCGGTATCAACAATCAAAGCCGCTTCAGCTAATCGGGAACGGGCATAAAGCGGTTTGGGCTGGGCTTTAACAACCTGCTTAATTTCTATTTCCGCTTCCGGTTTATATTTTTCCTTACCCGCTTGGCTGTTCCAGACGCGCAGTTTTGGTTTTTTTAAAGTTTGGATCACATTTAAAATAAAATAATGAAACGGCCGGCCGTTAATGCGCAAAAAGGCGACGATACCGCCTAAAGCGAAAAAAAGTAAAGCTTCGGTGACAAACAAGGCAAAGTCGGACAGTTTGTAAGCCACGGCGGACAACAGCATGCAGGCGAGCATAATTAAAAATTGTCTGACTGTAATCGGCCCGATTATCTTATCTTCCACATCAATGAATTGGGGAACGGTGAATTGTTGCATAACAAAAAGTTAGAAGTCTATAAAGTCCTTTTAAAATTTAATAAAACTTTTTGTCATTCCCGCGAAAGCGGGAATCTCCTACTAGTCTTAGATTCCCGCCTTCGCGGGAATGACAGGATATAAAAAAACTTTACGGACTTTCAACTTTATGGACTGACTATACTCTTAGTTGCCTGTTCAATTCCAGTATCGCATTAAACTCATCGTTTGTTAAGCCGCTCGGTTGTTTTTGTAAAATTTCCGCGATTGATTTTCCGCCGCTCAAACTTTCCTGGCCGATATGGACATACATTCCGTAAATCGGACTTTGGCGCCAGGCGTTAACTCCTTGTTGGCGGCGGGTAAAACTCTCTTGTTCCAATAATTTTATTTTATTTTGAATTTTGCCGATGATTACTTCCGGACTGCCGCCCAGCCGCCGAAAATTAACCAAATCCAAATTCGCCAATTCCTCAATCGGACCTTGCAAGCGATTCAGCGGTTTTATAATATCATCCATTCTCGGCTTATCCGGTTCAAAGCGATTTACCGGCCTTTGCATTTGCACCATATCTTCCACAACCTTTGGCGTTGGTTGCGGCATTTTAATTTCTGATTTCTGATTTCTGATTTCTGATTTCTGGATTCTAATTATGGGTGTTAGCGGCGCAAGCTTTAGCTCCTCTTCTTTGGGGTTAATTATTTCTTCGCTCAAAGAGGCTAAATCCTGCTTGATATCTTTTTTCGATTCTTCTGCTTTTATTTTTACCGGCGGCTCAATAGCAGCTGCTTGCTCGGCCAATTTACTGAAATCATATTCCACATCGCGCGTTTTTTCCAAAAAATCCAACGGCGCGCTTTTGGGCGCGGTCAAAGGCTGACCGGGTTTTTCTTTTTGTTTTTTTGCCAAATTTAAAATCGCTTCCGCTTGTTCGCGCGTTAATCCCAAACCGCCGTTTATTCGCTCTTTCGTCAAAGCTTCGCGCGCGGAAATAAAATCTCTGATGCCTTTTACAAAAGTCTTGATAATATTTTGTAATTTCACCTGCTGATCCGCCTGTCCGCCGACGCCGGCTAATTTAATCGCTTCCGGCATAATTTCGCCGATAAAATCCTCATTGGTGGTTGAATAATTTATAACTTCCGGTTTGTCCGCAGCTAAGATAGGTTTTTGGTTTATTAATTCCTCATTCTTATTTCTGAATTCTGAACTCTTATTATTAATTTCTGATTTCGTAATTCGTAATTCGTCATTCTTAATTCTGAATTCTGAATTCTGGTCTGCTATACCTAAGTATCTTTTTACGGACATAAAAATTTTATCCGCCAGTTCTTGCTGTAATTTTTCCGCCCGCTCCCGCGGCAAATGATGTTCGCTTGTTAAAAACTCAACCAAACCCGGCCACGGAATTTCCTTGGTCATGACTCTGATGACGGCGGACGCCAATTCTATACCGTAGTTTTTTTCCAATTCGCCGATTAAACGCATCGCGTTCGGCGATGATACCGTCGCCTGCAATTCCTTTGGCAGTTGTTTGAATTTTTCCAAATATCCGAACATAATTATTATTTGTCATTCCCGCGAAGGCGGGAATCTAAAATTATTATTTGCTGGCTTTAAATCCAATCTCTTGCTTTAATTCATTATCTTTGTTATATCCGCGCGTTAAATAGCGTAAGCTCATAAAAATTTCTCCGATTTGCTTGTCGTGCCGACTATGCTTTTTTTCCAATTCGTCAAGTTTTTCCGCTAAAACTTTGTAGTGATATCCGATCTCGCGAAATTTCACAAAAATTCTCATAATTGTAATATTGACCTGGATTGCTTTTTCGCTGTTTAACACACTGGAAAGCATTGCTACTCCTTGTTCGGTAAAGGCGAAAGGTAAATATTTTCGATGCTCGCCTCTCTTTAAGGTCGCAATTTGCGACCTTAAAAAATTAGCCGCTTCTTTTTTCGTTAACTGAAACATAAAATCATCCGGGAATCTGTTTTTATTTCTCTTAACCTGTTCATTAAGGCGCTTGATTGGTACGCCGTACATCATCGCTAAATCGCGGTCCAGCATCACCCGTTGCCCGCGGATTTCCAAAATTTTATTTTGAATATTATTTTGGATTATCGGTAGAATATCCACCATACAAACTTTATAACTTTTACCTTATTACTTGCCGTCGTAATTCGTCATTCGTAATTTTTAATTCGTAATTTTTCTTATTTCTTCCTCCACCGCTCTCCTCTCCAAACTTCCGACCGGATATTTCGTGGCTAACGCTTTTAACTGCATAAGCTCATTATTTTCCGCGGGTAAAACTATATCTGATTGTTTAGCGATATTATTTTGCAGATTATTCATCTTTTGATCTTCCGATAGACTCTCTTGATAGCTTTGGACTTCGGAATTAACTTTAAGCGCCGATGTTACATTTTGTCCATTATCCCTTAATATTTGTTCTTTAATATTTGATTTCTCTTTGTAGGTTTGGCTCAAAACTTCTTGCGCGATTTTTTGAAACAATTGCGAACGTTTTCTTCTTTCCGGATCAATTTTAACCATAACGCCATCTTTAATAAATCCTTTAAAATCATCGGCAATGACCGGGATGGTTTCTTCAATTCCTTGAATATCAGCTGACGACCATTTTAATTTTTCATAAAATTGAAAAAAATTTCTTACTCGTTCCTTTTCTTCAGCTGATAAATTTTTTATCGCTTCGCTATTAATAAAATACTGATTTTGTTTTGCCGTATCCGCCGGAGTGTTACCGACTGCGCTGACATAATCTTTTATCCAATTTTCTACTGTCGGTGTGATATTTTGCTTTATTCTTCCACCGGTTAAATAGGCTTGCTGCTTATTTAAAATATTTTTTATTTTATTTTTTAATTCGTCCCGATCTTCTATGAAAGCGACGCTTAATAAAACCGATTTCAACTTTTGCCAAAGGTTAAAATTAGTCAGATCCGGCAAATCGGCAAAATGCGATTCAAACATTCCCAGCACTTTTTCCGGGTTAAAAATCGGCAAGGCCACCCATTTTAATTTCGCAATCAGACGCAAATATTTTTTATACAATTCAGGATCATTCTCTTTATACCCATTTTGCTCAATAAAATCCCCCAGCTGATGGTATAACTCATGAGCTTCTTTTATTTCATCGTACAAAATAATGTCTTCCGTTTCTTGCGCAATATTTCGATAATTTGTCTGCTGAATATTTATCATAAAATTTTAATTAAGCCTTCTTAAACTTTTCCGCCGCCTCCTTTATCTTCTCAATATTTTCTTTGGAGCTGGAGCTGGCATAAGATTTTAATTCATCTATAAATTCAGTCTTGATGTCCGCGATTATCTTTCCTGAATTATTGCTGAATTGGATTCCGTTCTTCTGCAGATCGGTTAAATATTCTTCCAAAACTTTAATCGCTCCGGTTTCGCTGACTTTTTTTGCCGCGCTGCGGTTAAA
>JBAYGB010000014.1:0-10710 GCA_041666885.1 Patescibacteria group bacterium
ACAGTGTTGTAGACTTTAAATAATGTTTTTGTATTAGTTATCCACAATTTTGTGGACTTTTAAACTTTTCTGTTAATAACTTATGATAAATAAAAGTCCACAGCGTTGTGGACTTTAAACAACAATTTATTATTTTAAATATTTCTAACTCAAATCATAGCGCTTAAAACACAAAACTATAATTGTCTACGATACTGTGGACTTTTAAATATTATTGAGGCCTGGGTGGGAATCGAACCCGCGATAGGAGTTTTGCAGACTCCTGCCTTACCACTTGGCTACCAGGCCATTGGTTTAAGCCCATTATAACCTATACTCTAAAATAAAAAAAGACCATTTATTGAATAATGGCCTTTTTCTAAAAATTAAATTTAAACTTATTCCAAAACCGCTTCTATTTTCGCTTGTTTTACGCCAAACACCAACGAATCAGTTTTGTTTATCATCCAAATATCCAATCTTTCGGGAAAGCGCGGATTCATACGGTCGCGCACGATAAATATTTTATCGCCAAAAAGTTCCGGGATACGCACTTTGGTGCCAAATTTTAAGAAATTAGCCGCAACTGTATCTTCAATGCCATGTTCACAGACATTAAAACCGTTCGCCGTGATACACGGACTCGCGTCCGTTTGCGCGCTTTCCGAGTTATAGGCGGTAATTACACGCGTGCCCATATCGGCAAAATTTAATTCTTCCGCCAACGGCAAATGTTCGATGATTATCAACTCTTCTTGGATTAACTCCACTTCCACTTTTTCCAAAGGTGCGCCGTTAGGAGCGACTATCTCCGTTTGAACGGAATTAGCATCCACTACCGCTTCCGCGGCCAAAGCCGGCATCGAAAAACCGATAAAATTAAATAAAATCGCTATCATCAGCCCTAAAACCACTTTTTTAGGGAATTTAAGCTTTTTTTCAAAGAAAAACGCATCAGTCGGCAGATCTATTTTTTCTCCCCAGGCCGGCAAAATAAAACTTTTTTTGTTAAATTTTGTAAAAAAGTCTTTAAAATCGCCAAATTTTCCCTGTTTGCTGTTTGTTTTATATTGAATAGTTTCCATATTTTTTGTTTTCTTGCCACGCCGTATCCCGGGGTTTTTGGGAGAAGGTGGGTGTTTTTGGTAATAAAAAACCCCTCAATAAAAATTGTGTTGAAGGGATTTTCTTTTGTTTTATATTTTAATTATAGCAGATTTATAAAATTCGTCAAGGGGAAAATGTAAATTTTATGCTAATATTAAATATATTTTGTTTAAATTTTAGCTACCTTCGCTGTTATTTTTTTAACTCTGTCTGATTTTTATCGCCCAACCCTTTACAAAAATAAAAACTTGTGTTAAGTTGCTACAAATTGTTCCTTACAAAAAATAAGGCTTTTGTGTGCCTTATAATATAAAAAATTTGGGGCGAATGAAAAAAAAGGAGGTAAAAAAATAATGCCCCGCAAAAAATTTTTAATTATAAGTAGTAAAAAAAGCCATATAAATATAGCTTCGACTAAAAACACAGAAAGTGGAGGAATCAGAAAGAAAATGGAAAAAAATACCTGTTTGACCACCAGATTAATGCGCCCAGCTATTCTAACCGCTGCGGTACAAGAGACTCATGGCAGACAAATTATGATTGATAATCCGGAAAAAGCGGCCCTAAGTTCAGCGCTTACGTGGATTGAAACTGCCAGAAACTTAAATGTTGACATTGAACTCGCCGCCGCGCTTATGCGACCGGATTCATATATTCCGGTAGAAGCCTTTTTGGATCCTGTTGCCCCTCATGCACCTTTGCGCACGTTCCCGGACGGTACAGGCAAAGATATGAGTGATGATGACACAAACCAACTTATTGACGCCTGCGGGTCTGATGTTCATATTTGCGATTTAGGATTCTTTGACAACCCCATGCATCCCGATCCGAAAATCCGGAGACAAGTGTATGAACATATCCTCCGTTGTGGCCGCGCTGCGCAAAAACTTAAATCTGTAGGTTGCACCGGAGTCGCCGGCTTTATTGGTTCAGATCCAAATCTAACCATTGATCAAAATATTCAGCTTTTTGAAAGATATGTCATCCCCATTCTCAAAGAATTTAAAAAGATGGGAGTCATATACTACATTGAACAATGTCCGATGCCTGGGCTTGATGCTACGGCGAGTTTCTACTTTAATAATATAGCCTACTGCGCCGGAATGTGGATTCTTCTTTACCGCGTCGCCCAAAAACATGGAGTTGAAAACGTTCTACGTATAACCTATGATGTTTCCCATGACATACTAATGGGGAATACGTACAACGGTTCATTTATGGCAATGAAAGCCGCCGGTATTCCATTTATGGTGGCTCGTTTCCATGGCAAAAATCAGTACCGGAAGATGGCTCTAGTCGCGCTTTGGACAATGTTTGGCCAACGCGCAGGGCTTGGTTCAAGTATAAACGGAAAACCGCATCCCAATCCAGCGGAATGTGGAAAAGCATGGGGCATTATGACCGCTAACCATGGTATGGTTGGGATAGGGGAGCACAATCCGTTAGCTATGTTCCAGGGACTTGAAAATGACTGGTTTGGCCACCAGTATGATGCGCGCAATGTTCTTGGTATGATTCCAGAAGACACCTACTTCGTATTGGAGCACGAATGGGGGCCTGCTCGTGTTCAGGATCTCGGTCTAGTTAAAGAAATGGTGCAAATTTCCGCCCAATATTTCCGCGGTATTGACCGAGCCGCAGATGCGCAATATCGATCGAAATTGTGGTGTGCCGATCGTGAAATCAAACTACCTGGCTCGCCAAATCCACTGAATATTTTCCCCGGGTTAGATGAAGCAGCTCAATCCTTGATGGCTATGGATATTGATAAAGTTTTCGGACTAATAGCCATCTAATCTAATGCAAAAAAATCAAACAAACTAAAAGGGAGTTTCTCTTAACCGAGAGCTCCCTATTTTTTTACTCAAAAATTCATACCATTTGCCAAGTCTTGTCAAAATCAAAAACTTGTGCTAAATTAAGCTACAATTTTGGTCTTTTTACCAACCCTTTGAAATAAAGGGTAAAAAAAACTTTAAGGAAAAAGGAGAATAAAAATGAAAAGGCGATTAAATGTTGGCTTGGTCGGTGGCGGCGGTGGAGCTTTTATTGTAAACCCGCATCAGAAAGCGGTTTTTTTTGACGGCACCCGCCGGATAACGTGTGCGGCATTGCACCCCAATCCGGAAATTGCCATGAAAGAAGCCGAGAACTGGGCTTACCCAATCAAAGGATATGCCAGTTACGATCAGATGTTTGAAGAAGAATCCAAAAAGCCGGTCGGCGAACGGGTTGATTATTTCTTAATCGTTACCCCAAATTCCGTCCACTACGATCCGGCCATAAAGGCTTTGGAAAAAGGATTTCCGGTTTTTTGTGAAAAACCGCTAACCATTACCGAAGATGAAGCCAAAGATTTGGTTGATATCTGCGATGAAAAAAACATTCCTTTCTGCACAGCGCATACGTATTTGGGCCATTGGACCAGCCGTTTTGCCCGCCATATTATTACCAGCGGACTAATCGGTGACGTCCGCTGGGTGGATGCCTATTACCGTCAAGGTTGGCTCGCCGAGCGCACCGAAGATCAAGGCTGTATGCAAGCCGAATGGCGCGTGGACCCGAAACGAGCCGGGGCGAGCTGTTGCGGCGGCGATATCGGAACGCACGCGCTGATGCAATTGCGTTATGTTACCGGTTTGGATGTGAAGAAGGTTCTGGGCCGCTTGGAAACTTTTGTTCCTGGCCGGGCTTTAGATGATCATTTCTTCTCCTATTGCGAACTTTCCAATGGCGCGAAGGCAATGGTTCGTTCCACACAGATTGCTATTGGCCGCAAGAATGATCTTGGTCTTGAAGTCAATGGAACCATAGGGACATTACTTTGGAGTCAAGAAGAACCGGAATATCTGACAATTCTTCTACCGAATCAACCAGATCGCGTCTACTATCGAAATAACGGGATTCAGGCCAATGATGGATTCCTAAAAGACCTTCCGGCAGATCTTATGAGCGAACCTACCATTCCTTCCGGCCACGGCGAAGCCTTCCATGATGCGTTTGCCCGTCTGCATCGCAGTTTTGAAGCCGACGTCCGCGCATATCAAGCCGATTCCTATAAAAAAGCCGATGGATCCAAATACGCGACCGTTTATGATGGTTGGTATGGAATCCACTTTGTCAGCAAAGTGGTTGAATCCCATAACAACGGGAATATTTGGGTTGAAGTGTAACCCAAAACAATTTTTCTTTACTACACAAAAGGCCAAAACCTATTTTACCGGTTTTGGCCTATTTTTTTAAAATCCTTGCCAAAATTAAAAAACTTAGTATAATAATAAACGTGACAACTCTACGTAGTTTCCAGCTACGTTTTTTCATATACAATCACAGTCGCGGCGGGTTTGTCCGCCAAAATTTTGCCAAAGCTAAAAGCAATAGCGGGCTTGTCCGCCAGAATTTCAGTAAAGGCGGGTTTGCCCCGCCGACTTGTCTTCCGTAGCCCTCTTGGCGGAGGAAGAAGCTTTAGCGTAGGCGGGTATCGTATAGTGGCTATTATGCGACCTTGCCAAGGTCGAGAGACGGGTTCAATTCCCGTTACCCGCTCCAAGTGAATTTAAAATCAAAACATGCGGAAAAAATAATTCTGGATTTTTATTTCCGAATTCTGCATTTTATATTTTTGGCCAAAGAAAAATATTTAAAATCTGGCTGTGGTAAAGAATTTTTGAAATCTTTACGATGAAATAATATGCCGCGGTGGCGGAATTGGTAGACGCGCAGGACTTAAAATCCTGTTTTCGAAAGAAAGTGAGGGTTCGATTCCCTCCCGCGGCACTGTTTTTTTCGGGGCGTAGCCCAGTTGGTTTAAGGCGCCTGCTTTGGGAGCAGGAGATCCCGAGTTCGAATCTCGGCGCCCCGACAAGCTATGGCAATAAGGGGAGAAGGAATCCCAACTTTTTACCCCGTCACGACCATAGCGAGGTGTGGGGGGTGAATCTCGGCGCCCCGAACGAGGCTTTGGGATTCGTAATTGATAATTTTTAATTCGTAATTTATTTTGGGATGGTAGTTCAGTTGGTTAGAACGCTGCCCTGTCACGGCAGAGGTCGCGGGTTCGAGTCCCGTCCATCCCGCTCACAAAAAAAGAGGCCTCAAAACCTCTTTTTTATGATATATTGATTATATGCCAATCTACGCCGTTAATAAAAGAGCCAACTTTGATTATCAGATATCCGACACTTATGAAGCCGGACTGGTTTTGTTCGGCCAGGAGGTAAAATCAATCAAAACCGGCCATATCAATTTAAACAATTCTTTCGTAACGCTCAAAAGCGGCGCGCGGCCGGAACTTTATTTAATCAATTGCCATATCCCGCCGTATAAATACGCCAATATTTCCGCCGGCTACGAACCGACGAGAGAACGCAAATTATTGTTAAAAAAATCGGAAATCAGGCGGCTGATCGGCAAAATCAAAGAGCAAGGGTTGACATTGGTGCCGATTAAGGTGTATAATAAAAGCGGATTAATAAAGCTTGCGTTCGGTGTTGGCAAGGGAAAAAGTAAAATTGACAAGCGGGAAACGATTAAAAAAAGGGAAACCGAGAGAAAATTACGGCGCATGAAACAACAATATTAATTTTTTTCTCTATCATCCCGATTATTGGGATGTTTTTAGTAAATAAAGTAATAAATCTCAAGTACCAAATTCCAAAAGCGTTATTTTTGAAAATTATAATTTGAAACTTTTTTTGGCATTTGTAATTTGAAATTTATCATTTTTTTCCGCCTTTGGCGGAATTTGGGGGGTGTTAGGAATCGATGGCACGATCATTTTATAATTTGCGGGCCGAGCTATGCCGTTTTTTGTCTCGTTAAACCAGTAAACGGCAAACATAAGTGTCAACAACTTATTCAGCAAAGTAAAATCGGCTTTTGCCAGTTTAACTTTTGCTCCTGCTATCGCTTAATAAGCCGTAGCCATCCGACCAGCAACACCTGCTAGTTGTAATCGGGTGTTATTTAGCAGGTTAGATTAAACCGGCTGGCATTCACGGTTTAGTTGAAACAAAGAAGGCTGCACCTTGATAAGTTTTGTTTTTGTTTTAATTATTAAGGCAAGATATCAACAGAAACTATGTCCGTACACAAATTATAGCTTGCTTGCCAGACACGGGTTCAATTCCCGTCATCTCCACAATTTAATTAATTTTTTTATTAAAATTTTTTCAGGCTCAGTTAATTATTAAATATTATATTTGACGTATTTAACAAAGCGGTTAATCAGTTAATTAGTTAAATAGTTGATTGGGTGTATATTTTTGCGCTTTTAATTGATCAACTAATTAACTAATCAACCAATTAACTAATTTACCCATGAGAAGAATCTTCCGCCGACCAAAACCAAAACCGATAACTGAATTTTATCACATCAACGAACAAATCCGCGTGCCGGAATTGCGGGTGATTGATGATGAAGGCGAAATGCTCGGCGTAATGTCGACCGCGCGCGCGTTGGCGCTTGCCCGCGAGCAGGAGTTGGATTTGGTTGAAGTCTCGCCCAAAGCCCAGCCGCCGGTCGCGAAAATTACGAACTACGGCCGAATGCGCTATCAAAAAGAACGGGAAGTGCAAAAACAGAAAGCCAAACAGAAAAAAGTTGAGGTTAAAGATATCCGTTTGTCGCTTCGCATCAGTCCGCACGATTTGGCGATGCGCGGCGATCAGGCGGCTAAATTTTTGGAGCGCGGCGATAAATTAAAAATTGAAATCCTGCTGAAAGGCAGAGAAAAACAGCTGTGGGGCAAAGCGGTGGAGATTATGAAGGATTTCGTTAATAAATTAAAAATGAACAGCGCTTTAAACATCGTGGAAGAGCAAGGATTGACAAGACAGATGAATGGTTTTAATATGATAATCATTAACAAGTCAAAATAACTTAGATGGATTTAAACAGAAAATATGCCTAAAATCAAAACCCACAAAGCGACCGTGAAACGCTTTAAAAAAACCAACCATAAAATAATGAAGCGCAAATGCGGCCAGGGCCACTTTAACAGCCGTGATCGCGGCAAGGTAACTCGTTCCAAACGGCGCGATGTAACCATGTCCAAAACGGAAGAAAAAACGATTAAAACATTAACACCATACACTTAAATTAAAAATTACGAATTAAAAATTACGAATTAGATTCGTAATTGATAATCGTTAATTTGAAATTGAATCTTATGCCTAGAGTAAAACGAGGAACCATGCATGTAAAACGCCGACATAACCTATTAAAACAAACCAAGGGTTATAAATGGGGCCGTAAAAAATTAGTCAAAGCGGCCAGAACCGCCGTGCTTAAGGCCGGCCAACACGCTTTTGCCGACCGACGCACAAAAAAAGGCGACTTCCGCCGCGCTTGGCAGGTAAAAATAAACGCGGCCGCGCGTGAATATGATTTAAGCTATTCCCGCTTAATCAGTTTATTGAAAAAAAATAATATCGCGTTGGATCGCAAAATTTTGGCCGACTTAGCGGTTAACAACAAATCGGTGTTCGCCAATTTAATCCAACGATTAAAATAAAATGAAACTTTTAACCATTATTCAAACCATAGTGGCCGTTGCTTTGATGGCGGCGATACTTCTGCAAAACCGCGGCGCGGGCTTGGGCGGCGTTTTTGGCGGCGGCGATTCCAGCAATGTCTTCAGCACCAAACGCGGCTTGGAAAAAACTCTTTTTCGAGCTACTATCGCGCTCGCGATTCTTTTTATCGGCCTCGCTTTAGCGTCCGTTATTTGGCAATAATCCCTCTTTTTATTTTGTGCGTGAACAACAACCAGACAATCAACTTATTGTTAAAAAAATCATCGCTTTTTTCTCCGTTTGGAAAAATAAGTTAAGTTTGTTATTTAAAAAAACAACTAAAACCAAAGAAAACGAAGGGACGAAAGCGGATAAAAAATTAATCTTTTCACTCAAAGATTCAAAATTTCCCGACTGGAATCAATTGAAATATATCGGCCAATTTTTATCGCGGCCGGAGAAAAAAATCATTCAAATTTGTCTGGCGATTATCGCCGTTAATTTGGTTTTGCTCGGATTTTCTCTTTACCGCAACAATATTGAACTTACACCGGCTTCGGGCGGCAGTTACACGGAAATTATTACCGGCTCGCCAAAATTCATTAACCCGCTGTACGCTTCCATCAATAACGTTGATTCCGATTTGGTGGCGCTGATTTATTCCGGGCTTTTAAAGCGCGGTGAAAATAATTCTTTGGTTCCGGATTTGGCGGAAAAATTTTCCGTAAGCGATGACGGCAAAACTTACACTTTTTATTTAAAAAAAGATTTGGCTTGGCACGATAAAAGTCCGCTTACCGCGGATGATGTCGTTTTTACTTTTCAGGCGATTGCCAATCCGGAATACAAAAGTCCACTTTATACAAGTTTTACGGGCGTGGAAGTGGAAAAAATAGATGACACTACTGTTAAATTTTCCTTGACCGAATCTTACTCCGGTTTTTTGGAACTACTGACTGTCGGCATCATGCCCGGCAATACTTGGTCGCAAATTTCGCCCGCGGCGGCGAATTTGGCCGACCTTAATTTAAAACCGATAGGCAGCGGTCCGTATAAATTCAAGTCGCTTACGAAAGACAAAACCGGGCATATTCGGTCTTATGAGTTGGAACTAAACAAAAATTATTTTAATCAAAAGCCTTATATCAATAATTTGATTTTTAAATTTTACGCTTCTTTTGAAGAAAGCGTAGCCGCCTTAAATGAAGGCAAGGCGGAGGGATTGGGCTATTTGCCAAAGGAATACGAGACTAAAGTAGCGAACAAAAGCGGGCTGAATAATTACTATTTGGAACAGCCTCAATCCACGATTTTATTTTTTAACCAAAATAATCTGGGCGCGTTGAAAGATTTAAAAGTGCGGCAGGCGCTGGCTTACGCTTTGGACAAAAAAACTATCGCCGCCATTTTCCCGCACGCGAAAACAATCGACAGTCCGATTTTGCCGATGTTTACCGGTTATTTCAATCCGGATGTAATCAAATATGATTTTTCTTTGGACAAAGCGCGAGCGCTCTTGGCGGAGGCGGGATTTAAAGTTGAAACCGTAGCGGCGGCGACAGATCAAATCGCCACTTCCTCGGAAGCGACCTTGCCGGCAGTGGGAACTTGGCAAAAGAAAGGCGCTGAATTTTTAACCGTCGCGCTCACCACCGTCGACCAGCCGGATGAAATTCAAGTCGCGGAATTAATAAAAAAAGCATGGGAAAATATAAACGTCAAAGTGAATTTGGAAATCGTTCCCGCTCAGTCAATGGCGAGTGAAATCATCAGGCCGAGAAAATACCAAGTATTATTATACGGAGCGATTTTGGGCGCTGATCCGGACCAATATCCTTTTTGGCATTCATTGCAAATCGGACCGAGCGGACTTAATTTATCAAATTACAGCAATAAAGAAGTGGACGCGCTATTGGAAGACGGCCGCATCACCACCAAAGAAGATGTCCGCAAAGAAAAATATAAAAAATTGCAGGAAATAATCGCGCGCGATTTACCGGCGATTTTCCTGTACAGCCAAAGCTACCTCTATATTCAAACTGATAAAATCAAAGGTTTTGATACTAAGATGATCGCGGTATCAAACGATCGCTTCTCTAATATCGTCAATTGGTACATTAACACTCGTAAAAAGATAGTTTGGTAAAATCATCAAAACATTAAAACGATAAATGCGTTATTTGTATTTTTGTTTTAATGTTTTTATGCTCTTGTGTTTCTATGTTTTGGAATTACGCCGATGTGGTGAAATTGGTAAACACGTACGGTTCAGAGCCGTATGCCGCAAGGCCTGTGGGTTCAAGTCCCACCATCGGCACAACTTAGTTAAAAATTTGTAAAGCAATTGTCATTCCCGCGAAGGCGGGAATCTCTACTTGTCAACAAATAAATTTTACGATTTTTAGATTCCCGCCTTCGCGGGAATGACAGAATAAAAAAACTTACAAAACTTTATAACTTTAAACTCTTATCTATGTTTATTCGCAAACTGCAAACTGCGCGCGCGACTAACAACGCGGCGCGACCGGTCATTGATTCGTCCAAACCATCAAGCGGCCAAAAACAATTTAGTAACCAGCCAAAAAAAACGGTTAAACCAACTCCGGATAATTTTTTGCGCCGCGATTTCAGAAAACAGCGTCCGGTCAGCGGAACGCCGGCCAATTTTTCCCCTTTAATGCGCGGCTCATTGCAGCCCATGCGCCGTCCTCGTCCGCAAAAAATGGAACGGCGGCGCGGACCGATGATCAAAGAAGGCGGCGACAGCTTAAAAATTTATTGTCTGGGCGGCCAAGAAGAAGTCGGCCGGAATTGCACGGTGTTTGAATACGGTAACGACATCGTTATTTTAGACATGGGCATTCAATTCCCGGACGAAGACATGTTGGGGATTGATTATATTATTCCTAACGCCGCTTCGCTGGAAAATAAAAAAGATAAAATCCGCGGCGTAATTTTTTCCCACGGTCATTTGGATCATATCGGCGCGGCGCCGATGATGCTGGAGCAATTGGGCAATCCGACGATTATCGGCCGGCAACTGACGCTGGCGCTGATAAAAAACAGGCAGGAAGATTATAAGCACGGCACGGCGCAAAAATTAAAAAC
>JBAYGB010000015.1:0-10477 GCA_041666885.1 Patescibacteria group bacterium
CGCGGTGAAACATTTTAAAATTTCGGCCGTTCCAGGGATCGTTTAAAATAATTTTATGCAAAGTAATGCCGGACACGACGGCAAAATGCGCGTCGTCGTCGGTCGGCTCAATAAAATTAACAATCACCGGCAAGCCTTTTTCCAAAAAATGGCGAATCTCAAAAAAAGTGGAATGGTCGTTAACATAAACGTAAAAACCCTGCTCCAAAGCCACGCGGATCATGTCGTGATTTTCCGTGCCGCGTTCGGCGGTAGTTTTCGCCTGCCGGGCGATTTTTCTTTGGGACAAATCGCGCTGGAAATAACTGAAAACCATCTGCAAAACAGCCGGACCGCAATTTATCCAACTTCGCTGCTTATAATACGGAACTTGTAATTTTACTTTTACTTTCATAGGCGGAGGGTGAGGGATTCGAACCCTCGATACCTTTCGATATACACGCTTTCCAAGCGTGCGCACTCGACCACTATGCGAACCCTCCAAAATTTCAGATTAAAGATTTTAGATTTTCAAATAATTAAAAAATTTAAAAAATTAATTAATTGTTTAGAAATTAAAAATTGAAAATTTATTATATTTTACTTGCGATTTTCATGACCGTTCCTTCCTCAAACTTCCTACCGATAATTTGACAGCCGACCGGCATTTTGTCAACCGTACCGCACGGAACCGAAATCGCGGGCAAACCGGCAAGCGACGGCGAAAGCGTAAAAATGTCTTCCAGATACATTTTTAACGGATCTTTATTGGCGCCGAATTTAAAAGCGATATCCGGCGTCGTCGGCGTAATAATCACGTCCACTTCTTTAAACGCGCTGGCAAATTCCTCAATAATAATCGTGCGCACTTTTTGCGCTTGCAAATAATAGGCGTCGTAATAGCCGGCGGACAGCGCATAAGTGCCAAGCATAATGCGCCGTTTCGCTTCCGCGCCAAAACCTTTGCCGCGTGTTTTTATATAAATTTCCGCTAAACTTTTCGCTTCCGCTTGTTCAGACAGACCGTAGCGAATGCCGTCAAACCTGCCTAAATTGGTACTGATCTCGCAAGGCGTAATGATATAATAAGCCGGCAAAGCGTATTTGGTATGCGGTAAACTAATATCAACTATTTCCGCGCCTTGTTTTTTTAACGACTCAATCGCTTCTCTTACTTTTTTTTCCACTTCTTTGTCTATTCCTTTAAGAAAAAATTCATGCGGCACGCCGATTTTTATACCCTTGATATTATTTTTTATTTCTTTATCATAATCCGGCACCGGCACATCGGCGGTCGTAAAATCATTTTGGTCATGGCCGGAAATCGCCGCTTGCACTATACCCGCGTCTTCCACGGTTTTAGTTATTGGACCCGGCACGTCGGTAGACGAAGTCATCGCTATAATCCCAAAACGCGAAGCCCGGCCGTAAGTCGGTTTTAAACCGACTGTGCCGCAAAAAGCGGAGGGATGGCGAATAGACCCGCCGGTATCCGAACCCAAAGCGAACAAACAAAAATTAGCCGCGACTGCCGCGGCTGATCCGCCGGAAGAGCCGCCCGGAACGCGCGTTAAATCATGCGGATTTTTTGTTGGGCCAAAAGCGGAATTTTCCGTTGATGAGCCGTGCGCGAATTCGTCTAAATTGGTTTTGCCCAAAAGTACCGCGCCCGCCTCCCGCAATTTTTTTATCACCGTCGCGTCAAAGGGCGCGATGTAATTTTCCAAAATTTTGGATGCCGCGGTTGTTCGCACGCCGCGCGTCAAATAGTTATCTTTCGCAAGATACGGAATGCCGGTTAATTCCCCGGCCGCTCCCGCGCTGATTCGCTCATCCGCTTGTTTCGCTTCCGCGAGCGCTTCTTCTTCACATATAGTCAAAACCGCGTTCAGTTCACCGTTGCGTTTTTTTATTTCCGCGAGGCACGCGCGCGTTAATTCAACGGACGTAAATTCACCTTGTTTTAAGCCTTGGCTCGCCTGTTTAATTGTTAATTCGTTTAATCGCATAACCCATAACACATAACGCGTAACAAAGTACGTTATGTAAAATTAATACTACTTATAAGCATTGTGCCAATTTTTTTGCTTTATTGCAAATATAGCAAAATTATATGGCAAAATTTACTATTTTCTCTTTATTTTTTAACATTAAGAAAATAAGCTATGGAAATTAGATGTTTGTGCTATGCGTTATGTGTTATGCGTTGTGTGCTTTCTTATACTTAATATTAGCAAAAAATTAGCAAAATAAAATCCAACCTCTTGACATATTTTAAACACTATGCTATACTGTTTTTACAATTTGTTTTTTACAATTTTTTTAAAGCCACGGAAGCCCTCCTCGTGGCAAGGTCATAATAAAAGGAGAGCAAAATATTTTAAAAAAGCCGAAGGAAAGGAGAATGGGATGAAAAAATATTTCTATAGCACATGGCTCGGGGCCATGGTTAGCTAAGGATAAAAACCCTTCGCACCCGGAGCGAAAGCGCACAGCGAAGGGAAAAATTTTAAGGTCTTGGTTTCCAACCCAAAAAAAGCCCGCCAAACTCGCGATAAGGAAACCAAGGTGGCTAAAAAGCCTGAGGATTAAAAATCCTCTCATCTCAAAAAGGAGTGATGTTATGCGAGTGCATCCACTTATTTTTCAGGAACTTTAAGCGGAACACCCTTGAAGGTCATTGCACATATGCAATGATGGTGTTTCGCTTTATAAAAAAGTAAACTATGCAATCGGAAATCCGTGTAACAACATAGTTTACTGAATACTAAAATTGTTACGTGGTAATTTAGCAGGACAGGCAAATCCCCGGGGATATAGTAGCCAGCCTAAAAGCGCGCGCAAATATTGCCGGCTCTCCCCGCGGCTATCGGCGTCCTGCTCACACGATTGGGGCGGGCGGAAGTTTCATTCAACAATAGAACCACTTCGCGAAGGAATTTTATCTTTCAGGTTCTCTTTTCCCGCCGCCCCAATAATTGATCATTTATAAAACCCTGCCCGCATTTGAGTTAAAACTCATTTGTCGTGGCAGGGTTTTTCTTTTTTTAAAAAATATTATAATACCCGTCTGACTTTTATCAACCTTTCTTCTCGCTCAGGCGCTTGTCCCAAGGCTTCCGCCGCTTCATCCTGCGGCCATTGAACCGCTTCATCCGCGCGCATAACATTTGTAAGTCCCGTGACTTGCGCGGTCGGTTGCACTTCGGCGGTATCAACTTCTTTTAATTCATCAATGTAATCCAAAACGCCCGACAGTTGGCTACCGTATTTTTCCAATTCCTCGTCTGTAAGCTCCAAGTGAGCTAAGTCTGCGATGTGTTGTACTTCCTCTTTTTTTAGCTTCATATTTTACTATAGTTGTTATTCCCGCGAAAGCGGGAATGACAGAAAAAAGATGTTTGAAAATTGAAAATTTTACTCTAATAATTTTAGAAACTCTTCCTCCCCTATTATCTTCACTCCCAATTCCTTCGCCTTGTCATATTTGCTCCCCGGCTCCTCTCCCGCTACCACATAATCCGTATTCTTACTGACGGAAGAAGAAATATCCCCGCCCAGTTTTCTTATCTTATCTTTTGCCTCGTCGCGTGTCAAATTGGGCAAAGTTCCGGTCAAAACAAAGCTCTTGCCGGATAATTTCTGATTTCTGACCTGCCTGCCGGTAGGCAAGGTTTCTGATTTCTGATTTCCAAAAGTTACGCCGCCAGCTTCCAATCGTTCTAACAAATCAAGATTATTCTTGTCGCGAAACCAATCATATATGCTCTGAGCAACTTTTTCACCAATTCCATTGATGCTATACAATTCTTCAAGAGATATTGACTGAAAAAATTTTGTAATATTGTCAATATTTAATATTAAATATTTAATATTAAATATTGCTTGCACAAGTAAAACTGCTGTTTCTTCGCCAATGTGGCGTATTCCTAATGCATAAATAAGTTTTGCCAAATCAACTTGTTTGGATTTTTCAATCGCGTTAATAATATTTTCTGCTTTTTTTTCGGCAAACCGCTCCAGCGGTTCCAAATCACCGGCCGTTAAATAATAAATATCCGCTGCGTCTTTTATCAAACCTTCGTTTAATAATTGTTCCACGATTTTATCGCCCAAGCCTTCAATATTCATTCCTTTTTTGGAGACAAAATGAATGATGCGTTCCAGTTCCTGGGCGAAACATTTTTTATTGGTGCAATAAGTTGCCGCCTCTCCCGCGCGGCGTTCAACCTCGCTTTCGCAAATCGGACATTTTTTCGGCAGGCTGAATTTTTTTTCTTTGCCGGTGCGCAATTTTTTTAACACTTCCACCACTTCCGGAATAATATCGCCGGCTTTATGGATGACCACCGTGTCGCCAATTTTTATTCCCAAGCGCGCAATTTCGTCTTCGTTATGCAAAGTGGCGCGGCTAACGGTCGTGCCGGCAACCGATACCGGCCGCAAATGCGCTACCGGCGTTAGCGCGCCGGTGCGTCCCACTTGCACGGTAATATTTTCCACTACCGTAGTCGCTTTTTCCGGCGCGAATTTATAAGCCAGCGCCCAGCGCGGCGCTTTGCCGGTATAGCCCAAAATATCCTGTAATTTTTTGCTGTTTACTTTAATCACCAGCCCGTCAATGCCGTAATTTTGTTTGTTTCTTTTATTTATCCAGTCATTATACATTACTTGCACTTCGTCCAAATTCTTGCAGTATTTATATTCTTTATTTATTTTAAAACCCAAATTTTCCAAAAGTTTCAATTCTTCAATTTGCGTTTGGGGAAATTCACCGGTTATAGCGTCCAGGTCGTAAATAAAAGAATCCAGTTTACGCGCGGCGGTTATTTTCGGGTCAAGCTGGCGGATAGATCCCGCGGCCGCGTTGCGCGAATTAGCAAACTCCGGCTCGCCTGTTTTTTTTCGTTTACTGTTAATTTTTATTAAATGCTCTTTATTCAGCCACGCCTCTCCCACAGCGATAATATCTATTTTTTTAGCTCCTCCCTCCTTACTAAGGAGGGAGGTTGGGAGGGAGGTCAATTGTAAAGGAACGCTTTGAATGGTTTTTATCTGTGCGGTTACATCTTCGCCGATTTTTCCATCGCCGCGCGTCGCCGCTTGCGTTAATTCGCCGTTAACGTAAGTTAAAATAACTTTTAAACCGTCAATTTTTATTTCACAAGAATAATCTAATTTTTCTTTAACTGCTTCCTTATCTCCGCCCAAGGCGGATCCGCCTTGGGCGGACAAAATGCGCTGAATTTTTTCTTCCCAGTCTTTTACTTCGGTAAAATTAAAAGCGTCCTGCAACGACCATTGCCGGACCGCGTGCCGCACTTTTTTAAACTTAGCGAGCGCCCGGCCGCCAATCCGTTCAGTCGGCGAAGTCGCGCTTTTAAATTCCGGGTGTTGCGCTTCCAGTCCGCGCAATTCGCGTGAAAGCGAATCATACACCGCGTCGTCAACATCCGGTTTGTCCAATACATGATATTGATAGCGCAAGTTATCAATTTGGCGGCGAAGTTTGTCTATTCGTTGTTTTATTTTTATTTTATCCATATTAATTTTTACTCTGATTCTTCATATCCGATTCTAATACTGCGCTGACCGCCTTGATAATATCCTGTAACGGTAAAAATATCTCTTTTGGGAGTAACGGCGGCATCATATTTATATTTAATACTATATTTCATTTCACTCAAACCTAAAGTGTGCTGGTAAACCGCCGTGATGGGACTGTTACAAACCGGAGCGGCGCCGTCTATTTTTAGATAACCTTCATTATTGCAAGCGGCCAAACTCGCGCTCGGTTCAAAACCGGTTTTGCGCATCAGGTAAAGCGTTTTTTCCGCTCCGCTTTCCGCCGCCAAATAAGCCAAACCGGCCAAACCGGAAATCTTGGAATTTTGCAAACCGCGAGTGATAACTTCGCTTACTCCCAGCACCACGGTTAAAATACTGGCTAATATTAAAATAGTAATCATTATGGCGCTGCCATGATTATTTTTTATAAATTTTGCTTTAAACATACTTATCTATAAACCAAAAAGTTAAATTAAAATAATTGTTAAATTGTTATCTAAATTTAAATTATCGCATGGCAATGTAACAATTTTATTCCGTATAATACCGGTTGGAAATCGTCGTCTGTAACTCCATCGGTGATTTAAAACGCGTATCGGAAGTAACATTTTCAATCTTTACCGCGACGGTGACCGCTTTTTGCCCGCTATTTTTTAAAATAAAACTTAAGTTGGAAAGTTGGACGTTGTCGGGAGTTATCGGCAAAAACGACGCTCCGGCGCGGGAAATTTTAAAAGCGCCGCTGTCCAATTTATAAATAACACAATTACCGTATTGATTTTTAAAATATAACGCGCCGCCGGCTAAGGTAAAAATATCGCTCGCGCCAACGCCCGAACAAAGAATAGGATAACGGCTGTCATCGTTTGGCACCGCGTTTCTGATTTCTTTGGCGATTGTTTCCAAAACATACCGCACGCTTTCTTGCGTGTTTTGCGCGGCGATCGCCCGCCTTTGCCCCTCCACCACTTTTTGAAAAATAGAAGTCGCGCTTAAAGCGATAATCGCAAAAACTCCGACCGCGATGATCAGCTCCAACAATGTGAATCCTTTTTTGTCATTAAAACGTAAAATCATAAAAACATTAAAACATTAAAACATTAAAACAAAAATAGCTATCATTCCCGTGAAAGCGGGAATCTAATACTATCCTTAGATTCCCGCTTTCGCGGGAATGACAAAATAAAAAATGTTCTAGTGTTTTAATGTTCTAGTGTTCTCGTGCTTTATTTCCAATTATAAAGTTCCACGGTAATCGCATAGTTTTTTGCCAATCCCCGCTCGCTCCATTTTACTTCCGAAGTGACTTGCAGACAATTAGCCGCGGGACAGGAAGCGGCGTCGTTAGCGGTGGTAATCAGCCGATAAAAAATCGTATCGGTTCCCAAACTGTGCTGATATAACCCGCTGTCTATTTTTAATCTGGATAAAGCATCATCTATGCCGCTCACATTGATAATATTTATAGCGCCGGAAGAGTTAACATCAATCCGATAAGTGCCGTCGCCGACGATATTTTGGTTCCAGGCAAGCCCGCCAACCCAATTGCTATCGCGCACATTGCGCGTAAGTTCAATTCCTTCCTGCGCGAGCATAGTAGCGATAAATTTATTTTTATTTACCTGTGATACGTAATAGCTTTGGGTAATAAAAGAAATTACCGCCACCATTCCTACTGTGATAATGCCGGTCGCGATTACTACCTCCAAAATGCCAAATCCTTTATCATTAAAACATGAAAACATTAAAACATTAAAACAATTTTTTCGTTTTTTTATTTTACTCTTCATAATTTACTCTACATCAATTAAACCTAAAGAATTAACCAAAATAGTTTTGGTTTTCCCCGTTTGGTCTTTAAGTTTTACGCTTGTCTCACCGCTATTAACGCCATTCAAATAAACTATCGGATCCGGCGGAACAAAAGTGATATTGATAGCGCCGGTTATATCCAAAGTAATATTATTTTGCAATATGACCGTTTGTAATATGCTGTCGCCGGCGTCGTAAATTTTATCATCATTTTTATCCGCGAAAAGCAAATACTGACCCGGGCTGGCAATATTGAAATACGCTCCCCAAGCGGAAGGAACGGCGCCGTTAAATTCAACCGCCCCGAGCGCCATACTTCGCGTTCGCTGTAAATCGCCCGCAATTTTATAAGCCTCTAACTGTAAAGCTGAACTTTTGCCGGCATTACGGTAATTCACTACGCCGATGGTCGCGACAAAACCGATGATGGCGACAGAAACCATCAGCTCAACTAAAGTAAAACCAGTTGAATTTATGATTTTAGATTTCAGATTTCAGATTTAAAAATATTAAAATATATTGTCATTCCCGCGAAAGCGGGAATCTCAATTTTGTAGGCTTGCAGGCGAATAGTAGTAAGAAAATATAATCTCGTATTTGTATAAATTACTTATAATCAAATTATCACGGGATTGCTTCGTCATTACGCTAACGCTTCATTCCTCGCAATGACAATAAAAATATTTTGTAATTCTTAATTCTTAACCTGCCTGCCGGTAGGCAAGGTTCGTAATTTCTATTGCGGTTTTACTTCTTCCCAAATCGGTTTTTTCGGGCAAGCGACATAAGGCCCGATTTTTGCCGACCAATCGCCTTCTTCCGGAACAGTACTGTTATAACCGGCGATTTTATAATACATTTGATGGCTTTTGTCGGCCACCAGCACTTCATCGGTGCAAGTGATGCCGGTTGTGTTCCAACAATCTCCGCCTGCCTGCGCGTAATTGGCATTATCGTCACAAAAGTTGGCTGCTTTTCCAGTAATATCACAGCGATAAACATGATAAGAGGTGGGGCTGCCGGCGGCGGCTAACCAAGTTAAATTTAATTTATTCGGACAGATACCGGCCGCGGGCGTAGAACCGAAAGATACTTCGCAAACAGCGTTGGTCTTTCCTGAAACCGATGCGGAGTCATTATACATCGCGCAAGTCTCATCGCCGCAAGCTCTCACTTTATACGCGTAAGTGGTGTTCGCGGTTAAACCTAAATCGGTACAAACTCCGCCGGCTAGCGGCCACTCTTTGCAAGTGCCGGAACCGGCGGTAATTTGCGTTCCGTCTCTGAATATTTTAAAACCGGCCGCGCCCGTTACCGGCACGTCCCATTGTACTTTTAAGCCCGAGCACTTTGAACCGACGGATTGCGTTACGGCTACATTTTGCGGCTGGCTGATGATATTGCCTTGGACGTGATAGTCGTGCCCGCTGCAACCGCCCGCGCCGGTATCCGCGCAATTAAAACTAATCCACCCGATTCCCGTTCCGTCACTATTGGCATTCCACGCCCAGCCGGTAAAAGCGCCGGTGCTATTAATTTTTACTCCTTTATCCGCCCAGTTTGGATTGCTGTCATCGCTTAATTTTATCCAGCCGCTGTCGCCCATATTAATTATTTTTGCCCAGCCGAAAACTTTTTGATTATCGCTGTTGAAACAAGCAGAACAAGTACCGGTACAGGCGGATGGTGTTTTACAGGATGTGCGGAAGGTCGTTTCCGGTGGCGTCTCTTGAAAACTAATCCAGCCGGAATTGGAGCTGAACGCATAACCGGACAAATTACCGGTGGTTACATTAACTGCCACGCCGTAATTGCTATCATCGCATTCATTATTACAAAATCCTCCTACGCCATGATTAACGCAATCTTGATTTACTAAGCATGAGTATTGGCGGTCATTTTTACAAGTATTTTTATTATTCTCACAATTAAAACTAATCCAGCCAATTCCGTTATCTGGAATGCTATCGCCATTAGTGTCACTACCATTCCACGCCCAGCCGGAAATATTGTCATCGGCAGACGCACTTGCTCGCTCCGTCGGCGTCTGATCGGCGACAAAAATAAAAGAGGCGGCGATGACTGCCAATAAACAAAAAGATAATATTAGACCGAATTTTTTTAGAAAAGACATAAAATTAATTTTTAATTCTCAATTTTTAATTTTTTAACCCTTCTTTTGTCATTCCCGCGAAAGCGGGAATCTCTAATTTATCTTAACATTGTTTTATCGTATCTTAGATCCCCGCCTTCGCGGGGATGACAGCAAAAAAATATTTTGCGAGAATAACATCTGCTGAAAATTTTAAAATATTATTCCTAAATACCATTCCAATATTTTACTCCCCCATAATAATACAACGACTGTGGCCGCGCTCAAAAAAGTGCCGAATGGAACCTGCGACGACCATTGTTTTTTGCGCGCGACGAGCAAACCGACGCCGATAATCGCGCCGCTGACATAAGCTAAAAATAAAGCGGTTAAAATCTGCGGCCAACCGAGCATTAACCCCATCAACGCGCCGAGCCGGATATCGCCGCCGCCTACCCAGCGCCCGCGGGAAATTAAATATTGCGCCAAAAAAAATCCCCCGCCCATTATCGCCGCTAATAATAAATTTTGCCAACCGGCGCCTAAAAATAAATTGAAACCCAGGGCGATAACCATCGCCGGTAAAGTAATTTTGTCTAAAATCAGTTGCCAGCGCAGGTCGTAGATAAAAACAATAATCAAAACTGAAATAAAAATTAAATCTCGCGCAAATAATATAATATTGGAAACTGGAAACTGGAAACTGGAAACTAATTGGTCATTGGTAATCGGAAGTTGGTAATTTATATATATCAAAACAAACAAAACTGCCGTTACCAATTCTACAGCTGGATACTGCCAAGATATTTTTTTCTTGCAATGCCGGCATTTTCCTTTTAACAATATAAAACTTAATAGCGGAATATTGTCGTACCAAGCGATTTGTTTTTTACACCGCGGGCAAAAAGAGCGGCCTAAAATTGTTTTTTGCTCATGCAGGCGATAAATAAAACAATTTAAAAAACTGCCGAAACATAAACCAACAATAAAAATAAAAAATAAATACATAAATCCAAATTATTCCAA
>JBAYGB010000016.1:0-10464 GCA_041666885.1 Patescibacteria group bacterium
GTACCAGCCGACAACTTGGCGCCTAGCTTTAACGAATCCATCCAACCTGGTCAATTGGCTTATGCCCAAACCGGTTTGAATATCAGTCATTCTATAATTATAGCCTAATTCTGTCATGACGTTTTTCCCCTTTTCGTCTTTATGAATACCGTGGCTGCGCAAAGATATTAATTTTTCGTAATATTTTTTATTATTAGTTAAAATCGCTCCGCCCTCGCCAGTGGTAATGGATTTAACCGGATGGAAACTAAATACGGCCATATCGGAGTATTGGCAACTGCCAATTTTTTTTCCTTTATATTTCGCGCCAAGGGCGTGGCAAGCGTCTTCAATAATCGTTAATCTGTATTTTTCGGCAATTTGTTTTATTTTTTTTAATTCACACGGCTGGCCGGCAAAATGCACCGGTACAACTGCTTTGGTATTTTTGTTTATCAAATTTTCTATTTTACTTTCATCAATATTATAAGTATCAATCCTAATATCACAAAAAATCGGCTTGGCGCCAACCGCAAGTAGCATATTTGTTGTCGCCGCAAAAGTATTGGGTGTGGTAATTACCGCATCATTGTGCTTCAAACCAGCCGCGAGGTAAGCGAGATGCAAGGCAGCTGTCCCGCTGGAACACACTGCGGCGTATTTGGCGCCGCAATATTTTGCTAACGATCTCTCAAACTCCAAAACCTTTGGTCCCTGCGTCAGCCAATCCGATCTTAAAACCTTAATTATTGCTTTAATATCGCTTTCATCTATGTTTTGACGGCCGTAAGGTATCATATCTATTTTTATTTTAATTCTTTAATTATGGAAAATAATTGTTCTTCGGTAAGCCAATTTTTATTAGTATCGCTGGAATAACAAAAATCAAATTCTAATTTTTTCCCAAACTGATAATACTTTTGGTATATTTCCGAAGAGGAGGAAAAAACTTCGCTTAAAATAACATAGAATTGACCTAATTCTATCGCGTGTCCCGACTCTTCTTTAGATATCAAAGTTTCATGGATTTTTTCTCCGGGCAAAGACCCGATTATCTTTCTGTTCACGCCGGGTTCAAGCGCTTCAAGCAAATCAATCAGCTTCATACTGGGAATTTTAGGAATGAAGATTTCCCCTTTTTCCATATTGGCCAAAGCGAATAATACCAATTTAAAACTCTGATCCAATGAGATCCAAAACCGAGTCATCCTTTCGTCGGTGATTGATACCGATTCGCGCTTCAAAAGTTTGTCCACGACGCTCCCCCGGCTGCCGATAACATTGCCGTAGCGGACACAAGCGAATTTAGTCCGCCCGCCGGCATAAGAATTACCGCTGATAAATAATTTTTCAGCGCATAATTTTGTTGAGCCGTATAAATTTACCGGCTGAACCGCCTTATCGGTGGAAATCAACAATACTTTTTCCACTCCCTGGTCAATCGCCGCGTCAATAACATTTTGGCTGCCCAAAATATTCGTTTCCACCGCTTCAAAGGGATTGTATTCAATGGTAGAAACTTGTTTTAGAGCGGCGGCATGAATGACAATATCCACGCCATTAAAAGCGCGCTGCAGCCGATGCAAACTGCGCACATCCCCCAAAAAGAAACGCAGTCGTTCGTCATTTTTTAATTCCGCCCGCATTTGCGATTGCTTCAATTCATCTCGGCTGAAAATTATGATTTTTTTCGCCTCCGAATTTTCCAATAAATACCTGATAAAATTTTTACCGAAAGACCCGGTTCCGCCGGTGACTAAAATGACTTTGTTTTTAAAAAAATCAATAGACATAATTTTTGTTTTTTATTTTATATTAAATTTTTAATTCCTGATTGATAACCGTCAGAATATTATCCAAACAGCTTTGTTTGGTTATTTTTGCATATCCGGGGAAATCCTCTCCGCGATAACCGTGAATGCTAACTAGTTCCAAACATTTAAAATAATTTATAACCGATTGTTCGTTTGGTTTATAACCTTCCGTTATTTTTTCAATTGCCAGCCGGCAAGATTCAGCATCGTTAATCCTAAAAACTCCGGGGCAATCTTTATACCAAGGATAACCGAAAATCAGTACCGGTTTACGCCGCAAAATCGCCTCCCAACCGGCGGTGCCGGTAACGGTGGCTACCGCTTGCGCTTGCTTAATCAGAAAAAAGCTGTCGGTCTTAATGGGGATCAATTGGACATTCTTTATTTGAGAAATCTGCCGATAATACCCCGGATACCGACCGTCGGTATAATTCAAACCGAATGCCAGCCATTGAACCGGATGTTCTTTGACGTAAATAAGCCAACCCGGCGGTAAAGCAGCCGCTAAAATTTTTATCATCAATATTTGGTTGACGAACGCTCCGCCCAACGGACTGGTATTACATTCCGGCTGATAATGCAGCGGTACGTAAATGAATTTTTGGGAAAAATCGGGGCGGAGGTTGCAAAAGCGGCGGTATTCCTTTTGAATGTTACTGACTAACAATTTTTTCAGATACAAAGGAACTTTCTTCAAAACGGTAAAATCCTTTAAACTTTTAAAGACGATTCTTGTCTTTAAAATAATTTTGTTCCCTAAATTATTTTTTTTCATCACCCCTTTTAAACCATCCGGGGTGGCATCGTTATTTTCGTCGGTGTGAAATTTATAATACAGACGCAAATCTTCATGCAAGTCGTCTAAAACAAATTTTTTATCTTTATTATTCGCTAATTCTTTTAAGAGTAATTCGCTGCCGCGCCAAAAATCATCACACCAAATCATTCTGCCGGCAACCGAAGTCCCGTAAAACACTATCGTCTTAATTTTTAACAGCCGCGCCAATTCAAAAATCAGATAACTGAAAGTCGGGTGAGGCGGCGCGGAAAAAACAATCGCCTCGGGCTTAAATTTATTTAATACCCCCCACCAATAGCCCAATAAACTGTAATACAAATTTTTGCGCTCATCAACGCACATTCCTTCAAAATGTTTATTCATCATCGTCATGATTATTGATTCCACGCCGGCTAATTTTTTTATCAAATCTTCGCCGGGCGGATCAAATTCCACTCCCGCCAGTTCTTTCGGCGGGATGCCAATCCAAGCGTCATAATGATCATGTAAAATTATCTCGGGAAATTTTCCTTCATTTTTTTTGGTTCCCGTCCAGTAAACCACCTCGTGTCCGCTCCGTTTTAAACCGGAAATAAAATTTACCATCTCCGGGCTTGTATCCGGCCAAATCAAAAATATCCGCATATTAAATCAATTTATAAAAAATATTAAAAATAAACTTTCAATTCATTATTAGTTAACAATAATTCTTTAATTGCCGCGACCGGCATTTTTTTCACGTCTTTTGACGAATACTCGTTAACTTTGGTTTTTTTGGCGCCGGGATAAGAATCGGATTTGGTGAATTTATATCCAGACCCGGGATCTAACAAGTTTGGCAAAATTATAAACATATCCTCGGTTTCCAAAGCGCCTTCCGATTCTTCAATGGTTAATAATTTTTCATGTAGCCGCTCGCCCTCTTTTTTTCCGATGATTTTTACAGGCACGTCTAATTTTATTTTATTTTTTTCTTGAAAAACTTCTATTACCGCCCGGGTCAAATCCTTTAAAGTCACGACCGGCATTTTAAGCACAAAAATTTCCCGATTTTTCATCAATTTGGTTGATTTTAGCACCAATTGAACCGCCTGCGAAATTGACATGATGAATCTGGTCATTTGCGGATCGGTAATGGTAATCGGCAGACTGCGTTTAATCTGGTTAAAAAATAACGGCACAACCGATCCCCGCGAAGCCAAAACATTACCGAAACGAACGCAGCAAAATTTGGTTTTTTTGTCTCCTTTATAAAGGAAGCTGGCCAAAATTAATTTTTCCGCCAATAGTTTGGTACAACCCATCACATTAGTCGGGTCCGTCGCTTTATCGGTGGAAATCATGATAACCTTATCAACTCCGTTGGCGTAAGCGCAATCAATTACGTTTTGCGTTCCTTGCACGTTGGTTTTTATCGCTTCAAAGGGATTGTTTTCACAAGACACAACATGCTTTAGCGCGGCGGCGTGAAAAACAATGTCGATTTTTTCCATCGCCATATTAAGCCGTTCTTTGTCGCGAATGTCGCCGATTAAAAAATTCACCGACGCCGGCGCGCCGAGGGCATGCCCCAGTTCAAATTGTTTGGTCTCATCGCGGCTAAAAACGCGAATTTGCCGCGGATGATAGTTCAATAATTCGCGGACGATCGCCGAACCGATGGAACCGGTGCCGCCGGTTACCAATATCCGTTTGTTTTTGAATTCATTGATCATAGATTTATAGGTTAGCCAAGCTTATTTAATTCGTTTAACAATCTGTTGATTATATCTTTACAATCGGCAAAAGTCAACCCGATATAAATCGGCAAAGCTAAACTGCAAGCGCTCATTTCTTCAGCAATCGGAAAATCTCCCGCTTTATAGCCAAATCGTTTTTTATAAAAATCAAACAGATGAATCGAGGGCAAATAAGGTTTGGTGCCGATGCCGATTTTTTTTAAATTTTTTATCAATAAATTACGGTTGATTTTTTTATTTTTCAATTTAACGACATAAACAAACCAGGTATGCGTATTGCTTTCCGCCGTTAACGGCGCTTGGATCATATCATTTTTGGATTCCAAAATTTTGTTATACCAACCGGCGATTTGCCGGCGTTTTTTGATCATAAAATCAAGTTTTGCCAATTGCGTTATGCCCAAAGCGGCGCTCATTTCATCCAGACGGTAATTGTATCCCAGATACTTATGGTTAAGCCATTGATCATTTTTCGCCCGGCCTTGATTTCTTAGACTATCGCAAATTTCATAAATTTTTTTACTGTCGGTAACAATCATGCCGCCTTCGCCGGTAGTCATTTGCTTATTGGGATAAAAAGCGAACACGCCGGCTTCGCCGAATGTGCCGGCATTTTTGCCATGATATTTCGCTTCAATTGATTCACAGGCATCTTCAATTATTCGCAATTTATATTTTTTTGCTATCGCCATAATAGGCTCCATGTCAGCCGGCTGCCCGAAAATATGAACGACTAAAATCGCTTTGGTTTTTTTGGTGATTTTCTTTTCAATTTTCCGCGGATCAATATTATAAGTCAGGGGGTCAATGTCCACAAACACCGGTTTGGCGCCGACGTACAAAATGCAATTGGCCGAAGCGACAAAAGAAAACGGCGTAGTAATAACTTCATCGCCCGCGCCAATGCCGCAAGCAAGCATTACTAAATGCAAACCGGCCGTGCCGCTAGAAACCGCGCAGGCATATTTAGCGCCCAGTTTCGCAGCGAATTTTTTTTCAAATTCTTGATATTTCGGACCCAAGCTTAAATTATCAGTATTTAAAACTGCCGCAACGGCTGCTTTGTCTTTGGTTGTTATATAGGGCTTGGCGATTGGATAATTTTTCATTTTTGTTTAGTTTAACTTTTTAATTATTCTGACCGGAATGCCGACGGCGGTTACATTCGCGGGCACGTTCTTATTAACAAAACAAAAAGCGCCGATAACGGAATTCTCGCCAATAGTCACGCCAGGCATAATCACGCTATGGGAACCGATTTTACAATTTTTTTTCAAAATCACTTTGCCTTTTTTGTTGTCAATCGTGGAAACGGAATAAATAGAGCAATGCGACCCGATTTGCACTCCAGCTTCAATCACTACTCCGTTTTTCGCATTGATATAAGTAAAAGCGCCGATATCGGTATTTTTGCCCAATTTAAAATTTTTTTGATGTTGCACGAGCCAATGCCATTTGGTTAATTTCCCTTCCGTTATTTTTGGCGCGCGCCAATTTTTAAATCTTTGGTCCATAAGTAAATTTTTTATAAAATAATTCCGGCTTGTTTATATTTCTTTCTATTATTTTTACAATCTTCTCGCCCGCCCGGCCGGCGCCGTAAGGGTTTGCTAAATTTTGGCAGCGGCGCTTAAAGCCGGCTGATAAGGCCGCCTTAATGGCAGTTTCAATTTGTGTTTTGTCGTAGCCGACATGAATTACATTCCGACCGCACTCGCGCCCTAATTGGCGGTTACCGATATTAACCGCCGGCAAATGAAAAAAACCGGCTTCAATTATGCCCGAGCTGGAATTACCGACCAGCGCGTCGCCATTTTTTAATAAACTTAAGTAAGCGCGCCGGTTAAAATTTTTATAAATATGAAAAGTTTTATTTTTATCGTATTTTTTTATTTCATTAACAAAAATATCACTGCCGGTATCACTATTGGGGTAAATCACAATTTTTTCCGCCAAAATTTTCGTTAAAACTTTTAAAACCGGCGTGATTTGTTCCTTGGCATAAACTTTATCCATGGGCGTTGGATGCTGAAGTACGATTATCCATTTTTTATCAAGATCCAACTTAAACTGGGCGGCTAATAATTTTTTGCTTAAATATTTTTCTTCCCGCAAGGCATCCAGCCCGGGCGCTCCTGTTTTGAAAACGCGCCATTTTTCTTCGCCTAATTTTATCACCCGCTCATAGCTTTTTTGGGAAGCGGTAAAGTGCAGATGAGAAAATTTGGTAATGGCGTGGCGAATGTATTCGTCAACCGAATAACCGCTCACATCTCCGCCGTGAATGTGCAATACCGGGATTTTTAAATGTCCGCCGACGATAGCGGCGGCGAAGGGTTCGTCGCGGTCGCCCAGTATCAAAATCGCCGCCGGTTTTTCTTTTAGACAAATATTTTTAATGCCGTTTATTTCTTTGGCGAGAGCGCCAAGCATATCATCCTGTTCCGAGATTGGCACCAAGTGATCAATCGGCACGCCGTCTTTTTTTATTTCATCTACGGTATGACCGTACTTATTAAGACAGTGCATTCCCGTAACCGCTAAACACAGGGCTAAAACTTTGCTGGCGCTAATTTCATCAATAGTTGATTTTAACAAACCATATTCGGCGCGCGTGCCGGTTATCACCAAAATTTTTCTTTTGCTATTTTTTTTCATAATCACTTTTTTTAATTAAGGCGTCGGCTTTAATATCTTTTTTTGCAACTCGGCCAATTATCGCGTGATAATATTTTGGCGCCAAACCCGTTCCCGGCCTTTTGATGGCTAAATTTAGATTACTGAAAATTTCACCTTTTTTAATATTTTTCCCCGCTACTATACTTTTTCTGACAGTTTTAATCATTGCTATCTCGCTTACATTCGGCTTTTTTATTTTTGAACCTAAAATTATCGGCGCTTGGCGCATCGCTTCCACCATCGCTTTCAATTCTAACGGCTCAAGTGACGCTTTATGGTCGGGTCCGGGCATATTTTTATTTAAAGTAAAATGCTTTTCTATCAGGCAAGCTCCCAAGACGGCCGCCATTATTGGAACCTGAATTCCACTTGTATGGTCAGAATAACCGACTAGTACCGGCAATTTTTGTCTCATGGTTAGCATCGCGCGCAAATTAACTTTGTTTTGAGCGCAAGGATAGTTGGTGGTGCAATGCAAGGCGATAATTTGACTGTTGCCGGTTTTTTTAATGGCGCTGACCGCCGCGCGAACCTCGGTTAAAGTAGCCATGCCCGTGCCTAAAATCATGGGCTTGCCAAACTTGGCCGCGTATTTCAGTAAAGGCAGATTGGTTAAATCGCCGGAACCGAATTTAAAGGCCGGCGCCCCAAGTTTTTGCAATAAATCCACCGATTTAAACCCGCCGTGAGGCGTGGATAAAAATATAATATTTTTCTTCCGGCAATGTTTAATCAACGGCCGATAAAAATCATCCGGCAACTCCAACTTTTTTAACATCGCCAGTTGACTTTCGCTTTTGCCGGTATTTTTTATCTGGTACTCCGCCATTTTTCCATTACCGGTAACCACGTCTTCAGCTTTAAAAGTTTGAAATTTTATCGCGTCAGCGCCGGCGGCGGCGGCGGCGGCGACTAATTTCAAAGCGGTTGTCAAACTGCCGTTATGATTAACGCCGGCTTCGGCAATAATAAAAATCGGGGCGTTAGCGGAAACTTTTTTTTGACCGATTTTAATTTCCATAGTTATTTTTTTCTAATTCAAACAGCGCTTTTAAAACTAAGCGATCTTCCTTAAAAGAATAAGGGTAAGGCCGGTTGCCTTTGACCGTTTCTAAAAACATTTTCATTTCTTCTTGATACATGTCTTCAGTCGTAATATATCCCTTTTCGTTGCCGCCTTTTTCAACTGTTAAAATTTCCCATTTTTTTTCGGCAGCGGAAAAAATTCTTAATTGATACGAAAGCCATTCCCACTCCAAAACCCCTTCCGAACCGATAAGACGCAGAGTGCGAAAGGGCGACCGAGAGATGACGTCCACCATCATATTACCCACGACATTATTTTCAAAAAGCAAATTGGCGGCGTAAGTATCATCGGCCGGCATTTCCAAGCTAGATATTTTTTTCACAAAACCTTTTATTTCCTTGATATGGGAATTTATTAAATCCGTAAGCCAAATTAATTCAAAGACAAACATTTCTCTCGCGCCGCCGGTTTCTTTTTGCGCGAAATAAGTTTGGCGATAATCCTCCCAGGGATGCCAGTCGGGCAAATATTGTCCGAGGTGGTAAGTGAAAGAAAGAATTTTCCCAATCTTGCCTAAGGCGACAGCTTCTTTAATCAGCTTGACGGCGGGAAAATAACGAAAAGTGCAGGAAGGAGCGGCGACAAAAGACCCGTCCAATAAAGCGTTTAATTCCTCATAACCCTGGTCGACGGTTGTGGCCTCGACAAAAAAATGTTTTTTCTTTTTAGCGGCCGGTAAAAAATATAAATGATGTTGATTAGGGGGGGTGGAAATTATGTAAGCATCCGGATTCTCGGTTTTATCGGCGGTTGAAAAATCGGCGTAAGTCTTGATGTTATACTTACTTTCCGCCTCCGTCCGCTTTTCTCCGTCCGGATCAAAACCGATGATTGATTGGGGCTCTATTCCATTAAACAATAAATTTCTGATTCTTCTTTTTCCCATTGATCCCAAGCCGATGATTAAAAATTTCATAAAATAAATTTTATAATAAAGGATATAAATAATGCCGTTTATCCCGCAAGGAAGTAAAAGCGCGTCGCTGATGGCTAACCGTCTTTTTGTCCAGTTCAACAAAACCCAGAGTTTCTTTGTTTTTATATTCAACTATTTTTTCTCCGGTAACGGAATAAGCGCTTGAATATCCGTTATATTCCAAATTCGCTCCTTTTCCTACCCGATTAACGCCGATAACATTGCATTGCATATCAAAGGATCTGGCGGCTAACAGAGTTTGCCAATGTCTAATTCTAGCTTTCGGCCAGTTGGCGATGATTATCACGGCTTCCGGCCGATGTTTCGCCAGCGCCTCAAATAAGCCGGGGAAACGCAAGTCGTAGCAAATAACCAACGCGCACTTGAATCCTTTGATTGAAAATAAAGCTAACTTATCTCCCGGTTGGTAATATTTTTCCTCTTGGGCGAAACTAAACGGGTGAATTTTTTGATATTGGGTACGAGCGCGGCCGAAAGTGTCAACCATTATCGCCATATTCCGCCCTTTCTTTCCGTCTTTTAATTTTAAGGCGACGCCGAAAATAATATTGATCTTGTATTTCTTCGCCAACTCTTCAAAAAAAAGTATGGTGGGACTATCGCCGGCGTCTTCCGCTATTTGGTTCACGTTCATCGTGAATCCGGTTAAAGTAAGCTCTGGAAATATAATCAGATCGGAGTTTGCTTGCGCGGCGCGTTTAACCATAGTTTCGCAGTTGGCGCGATTTTTGTCTTTGTCCTCCCAAATAATTTTTATCTGGCCTAAAGCTATTTTTATTTTCCCGCGAATCATAGGCGTCGTTTTAATTAAATTTTCTAAAAACCGGCTTCACCGCTTCACCCAATAAGTACCGCTGATGTTTTTCATTATTTTCCTTTACTAATTTTTTATATACCGCCAAGGCTTTATCCATCGCCCGCAAGGTAGCGGCGATTTCTTTTTGGCCATGGGAAAGCGAAATGGCAAAATATCCTTGAAACAAAATTCCCTGTTTTATCATCTCCTGCAAAAATATCGTTTTCAAAGTAAGTGACACCGCTCCGGTTTGATCTCTGAAATTCATGCTCAAATTCGGCTCAAAACCCAAAATCTCCACTTTCCCTTCTAACTCGTGCTGGTTGATTAAATCAAGTAAACCTTTTTTAAGACGGCCGCCCGTTTGCCAAAAATATTTTGGCGCTTTTTTTGATTTCATTTCTTTAATGGTGGCGATTGCCGCCGACAGCGCAATCGTTTCCGCTCCGTGCGTAGTTGATATTAAAAATACTCTTTCTTTTTTATGTTGCAATCCGCCCAATTCCATTATTTCCTTCTTACCCGCTAAAACCGCCAAAGAATAGCCGTTAGCGATTCCCTTTCCATAAGTAGTCAAGTCCGGTTTCAGACCATACAACTCCTGCGCTCCCGGAAAACCATAACGAAAGCCGGTGATCATCTCATCAACAATAAA
>JBAYGB010000017.1:0-10372 GCA_041666885.1 Patescibacteria group bacterium
AAACGACCCGATAGAGCCGGGTACGATTTCCGCTTCCACTTCCACCAGCGCGCCGTCCAAGCCGACCACCGCGGCTGACAAAATTTTTGAGGCCATGAAGTTAGTCTAATAAATAAAATAAGTGAGGATTTTGTCCAGCTTGCCAAACGGCAGATGATTGTGCAAAAAGTAGTCGTTGCGTTTGGGATTATAAATCAAATAACCCTTGTCCGATTCTACCAATCCCATGATTTTTTCCGCCACGTATTCGGGCGATTTCATAATTTTCTTTTTTTCCATCAGCGCTTTGCCTTTTACGCCGTAATTCGCGACCGCGGTATCGGTCGGTCCGGGGCAGGCGATTTTAACCTTAAACTTGGGGTTCGTCATTTTTAAAATTTCCGCCAAATACAAATCGGCGTTTTTGGACAGCGCGTAAATCGCCGGGTCGGCCGGCGGCGTCAGCGCGTGGCGCGAAGACAGATGAACGACCGTGGCATCGGGCGCAAGATGCGACCCGCAATGTTTTAACATCAACCAAGCGCCTTTGACATTAATATCCATTACCGCGTCGTAATCTTTTTCGCTGGTGTTAAAAATATCGCCGCGGCGCATAATGCCCGCGTTGTTTACCAGCACCTGTATCGGCCCGCCGATTTTTTTCAGCGCCAGTTTGATTTGCGCGCCGTTCGTGACATCAACTTTAAAATATTCCACGCCGGCAAACTGACAATTTTGCTTGCCGCTGTCAAAACAAATCACCCGCGCGCCTTGCCGGCGCATGACGCCCGCGAGCGCGCAGCCGATTCCCCGGCCGGCGCCGGTAATGAGCACGATTTTATTTTTTAGGTTCATAGAAAAAGGTTAAAAAAATTATTGCAATTTTTATGAGTTAATCATAGCTGATTTTTTTTAAAAAAAGAAGCCCCGAGCGAAAGTTGAGCGGGGATTACAAGGATAAATAAAAAAGCGGGACTAAACTAAGTTCCGCCTTTTTTATTTTTAAATTTTGATTTATTAAAAGAGCGCTAAACCAATACACCAATACCAATTTGTAAGAAATCGCGAGTTTGCGGATGAAAAAAAATGAAATGTCATCAAAGGCGCATCGACAACGAGCCAATAAGCTAAGGCTAGAGAACAAGGGATAGCAAAAATAACAAAGACGCTCATCGTCAAGTACCAAATGACTGTTGTGCCAAAATTAAAAAATAAAGGAATAAGATGCCAGCAGATAGCGGCAGCCAATATGAGAATTACTGGCGTAAGCAACGCCATTGTAGCAATTCTCATTACTTTTGGTGAAGTGCACGTTTTGCACAATTTTCCGGGAGTATTCCTTTCTTCACCTCCCATACTTAAGCGACAAAGACTACAAAGACGACAACAGGGAAGACCTTCTTCTTGTGTATTCATAATTCCACCTCTTTATTCGCTCATAACGAGCGGAAATGGTAAAGAACGATATTTATATATTATGACATTTTGTCATAAAGTCAATATTGACAAAACAGCAAAAAAAGCTAACCTATACTCAGATCTTTACAATCAAAAAATAATTGAGCAACTGGTGGCATTTAATAGAATTTGCGTGATAAAAAAGGCGTGTTAAAAATAGGAGAGAGACCATGAGCCTGTTAAAACAAATTCTGGGAGAAGAAGTAAAATTAGCGTGCGGATGTACCGAGCCGATTGCCGTCGCATATGCTTGCAACATCGCGATGCGGGCAATCGGGGAACAAAAAGATGTGGCGCATATTATAGTTAAAAACATAACGATCACGCTTGATCCGGGAACATACAAAAACGGCCGAGCGGTCGGCGTCCCTAATACCAAAGGCCGGACCGGATTTACAATCGCCGCGGCACTGGGCTGTCTTAACCCATCCCACGCTAACCCGCTGCAAATTTTGGAAAAAGTAGAAAGTGAAACTCTTGCGGAAGCGGAAGAATTGATCAATGCAAACATCGTAACTGTGAACTACGATGAATCTTGGCAAAACTTTTGCATTCACGCAAAAATTCTTACTTCACACGGCCAAGCACTGGTGGTTATTCAAAATAATCACACCAACATAACCAGTGTGGAAGTAGACGGCGTTGTCGCGGCAGCATTTTTATCTCAATCGGAAAAAATATCCACTGTTGCCGAGTCATCATACCAAGAATTGTTAAAAAAAATGACCATTCGAGGTTTGGTTTCTTTAGCTGAAACTATGGACGAAGAAACTGGCCGGTTTATACAGCAGGGCGTGGAAGTGAATTTGGCGTTGGCGGAGGCCGGTAAAAAAATTCCAGGCTTTGGAGCTTCTTTGAATCGACAGAATATTAATAATACTGATATTACTAGTCGGATAAAAATGGAAGTCGCTTGCGCAACTGATGCTCGTATGAGTGGCAGTAAATTACCGGCGATGAGTAGCGGCGGCAGCGGCAACCAAGGCATTGTAGCAATATTAGTACCTTACATTTTTGGTACTTCCAAAGAAATACCTCGTAATCGAGTGTTGCAAAGCATCGCTTTATCGCATCTAATCAATGCTTATGTAAAAACGCAAACTGGAATTTTAGCGCCTATTTGTGGTTGCGCAATGGCGGCCGGGCTCGGAGCGGCAGCGGCGATTGTTTATCAAATTAAAAATGATATCACAATCATCGGTCATGCCATTAATAACGTCGCCGGTAGTATTAACGGAATACTGTGCGATGGCGCTAAAAGCGGCTGCGCTTTAAAAGTAATCAGCGCTGTCGATGCTGCTGTTACGGCGGCTTTGTTCGCTTTGGATAATACTTTCGTGTCTCCACATGAGGGCGTAGTAGGAAAAACGCCGGAAGAAACTATCCGCAATCTTGGCATATTATGTATTCAAGGCATGTGCAATACCAATGGTGTTGTATTACAAATTGGAAGGTAACGTATGTTCTTAAATATAAGGGGAGTTGAAATTATTATTTTTTTCAACTCCCTTGTTTAAACCAAGGAAAGGAGTCTCTCTCATGAACAAACTTCAATTGTACAATACTTTAACCAGAAAAAAAGAACCTTTTGAACTGCTTAATCCGAAAACGGCTACGATCTACAGTTGCGGTCCTACGGTTTACGCCGCGCCGCATATCGGTAATTTGCGCAACTTTTTATTTGTTGACTTCCTGCGTCGTTGGCTGGAATTTCTGGGGTATAATTTAATTCACGTTATGAATTTAACCGATGTGGATGATAAAACTATCCGGCGATCGCGAGAGGAAAATATTACTCTTGGACAATTGACCGACCGGGAAGCGAAAAATTTTTTCGCCGACTTAAAAAAACTTAACATCAAGCCGGCACATCATTATCCTCGGGCTACTCAGCATATTCCGGAAATGGTTATTCTTATCAATCAGCTGATAGCTAAAAATTTTGCCTATGAAAAAGACGGCTCCATTTATTTCCGCGTTTCCGCTTTTCCAGGCTATGGCAGATTGTCCGGCGTGACAGTTGATAACATTCAATTAGGCGCGCGCATTGATGTTGATGAGTATGAAAAAGAAAGCGCGCAAGATTTTGTTTTATGGAAAGCGTGGAAAGAAAACGACGGCGATGTTTTTTGGGAACCAAGTTTTAATGGCATCGGTATTATCAAAGGCCGCCCCGGATGGCATATTGAATGTTCGGCGATGAGCATGAAATATTTGGGCGCGACTTTGGATATCCATACCGGCGGAGTTGATTTGATTTTTCCTCATCATGAAAATGAAATCGCTCAAAGCGAAGCCGCGACCGAACAAACATTTGTTCGTTTTTGGCTGCACTGCGAACATCTGATGGTTGAAAGCGCAAAAATGGCCAAATCATCCGGCAACACTTTTACGCTTACCGAGATTGCTCCCGATGAGTTAAGCGCCGCCGCGTTTCGCCTGCTGATATTTGGTTCCGACTATCAAAAAAAGTTTAATTTTACGCAAACCGGATTAAAATCGGCAAAAAAGAAAGTGCTGCAATTGCGCGCCTGGTACGAAAATTTGTGCGGCGTCGCTAACGAAGGCGAAGCTGACGAGCAAGTTGTTGAAGCGGCTGCAATTGCGCGCGCCGGCTTCATTCAACAAATGAACGACAATTTAAATACGCCGCGAGCGTTGGCTGTATTGTATGAATTAATGAACAAATTAAATAGTCCTGCGAAAAAAGAAACCTTCACCAAAGCCTCGGCTAAAATTGCGCTGGACTTTCTTAACGAGGTTGATCAGTTGTTAGGGATTATTAACGTAACTAAGGGCGATGACCAAACAAAATTGGAATTAACTGATGAGCAACAATCACTTGTCACTGAACGTGAGCAAGCGCGCCGAGACAAAAATTGGCTGCGATCCGATGAAATTCGCAATCGACTTGCCGCGACCGGCATCGGCCTGATTGATAATCAGAACAACACAACCACGGCATTTTCATTGAGCTCTTGACATTTTTTACAAAATACGTAAACTAATGACAATAGCATTTGGTTACTGAGACAAGACAAACGGGCATGTAGCCAAGTGGTAAGGCAGCAGACTGCAAATCTGCCATTCACCGGTTCGAATCCGGCCATGCCCTTTTTTGGCAAAACCAAACCCTGTTAGAAAATTTATCTAACAGGGTTTTTTATTTTTTTTAATCAAAATCAACTGAACAAAATCGTACTCAAATATTTCTCCCCCCGGTCCGGCAGAATCACTACGATTTTTCCGGACGGAATTTTTTCCGCCACGCGCAAGGCGCCGAACACCGCGGCGCCCGCGCTCATGCCGGCGAATATTCCTTCTTGTAAAGCGAGCTTGCGCGCCGTTTCGTACGCGTCGTCATTATAGACGACGATTTTTTCGTCCAATTCTTTTTCGTCATAAATCTTCGGCACCACCGCTTCTTTCATATTTTTAAGGCCGGCGATTTTATGATTTAGTTGCGGTTCAACACCAATAATCTTTATATCTTTATTATATTCTTTTAGCCGTCTGCTTGTGCCCATCAAAGTTCCGCCCGTGCCCATACCAGCGACAAAATGCGTAATTTCCGGCAGTTGTTTGATTATTTCCGCGCCGGTGCCGTTATAATGCGCGAGCGGATTATTCGGGTTGTCAAATTGATTCGGCATAAAATATTTTTCCGGTTCTTCTTTCAGCATTGCGTGCGCTTGTCTGATCGCCCCGTCAGTTCCTTCTTCGGCCGGCGTTTCAATCAAATCCGCGCCCAGCGCTTTGAGCATTTTTTTGCGTTCCGCGCTCATGCCGGCAGACATGGTTAATATTGTTTTATATCCTTTGACGGCGGCGACCAAAGCCAAGCCGATGCCGGTGTTACCGCTCGTGGGTTCAAGAATAATTTTATCCCGCGTCAGTTCTCCGCTTTTTTCCGCCGCCTCAATCATCAAGAGCGCGATTCGATCTTTAACCGATCCGCCCGGATTTTGCCCTTCCAGTTTCGCGTATATTTCCACGCTCGGGTTGGAATTTAATTTATTAAGTTTAACCAACGGCGTATTGCCGATTTGCTCCAAGACATTTTGATAAAACATAAATTTTATATTATTTTAATAAAAATAAAAAAACTTCTCCATCTCTTTGGACAATAAATTTTGCCAAAGGGACGAAAAAGTTTTTTTAACCTCTCCGCGGTTCCACCCTTTTTTCCCCGATAATTGTCGGGGACGCTTTTAGGCGCGCTTACTTACGCCCTATCCTATGATAACGGAGGAAGCCGGGTTGACACTGACGCATTAACCATCTTGTCCCAAAAAACGGGACGACCGAAGCGCAACCCCGGTTATTATGCGGGACCTCGGCCAAAGATTTTATAATTGTTAAATTTCTACTACCAGTATAAATTAAATTATATTTATGTCAAGCTGTTTTACTTAAATTTTGTTGGTGCCGACGGTGGGACTCGAACCCACATGGATTGCTCCGCTAGGTCCTAAACCTAGTGCGTCTACCAGTTTCGCCACGTCGGCTTTTCTTAATATTAACTTTTATTTTACTATTAAGTCAAATAAAAAAGGCGAGATATGAACTACCCCGCCCCTAGCCTTAAAAACTCTTGTTTTTAAATTACTTAAAAAAACGCGAGCTTAAAAGTAATAATATATCATGATCATTTCGGTCTTTGCTCAAAACTAAATCAGGCAAAAGTTTTTCTTTGTTTATTTCTTTTATCTTTACTTTTATTTCTTCACCTAACTCGGTAGAGCAATTTTCTAAAAGACCACTGCCTTCCGCGATGCTGACTTGCGCTTTATTATCAGCAACCGGAATACCAAAAGGCGCAAAAAAAACGGGAACGTTGCCAATTATAAACAACGGCTGCCGATGGCTATCGTAAAATTTCCATTCCGTTTGCAAATCAGCTTCATCGGCAAAAATGAAGTAATAAATCCCTCCATCAATGACAATTTTATTACCCCGGTCATCGCTCCAAAAAAGCTGTTCACTGCCCTCTTTTTTTAAATACGATGTTATTTTCATAGCTGTTCTCCCTTGAATAACCGATCAAATACGCGCTGTTTAAAGCCGATTTTTTCAGTATTTAATTTGATCTTTTCGCTGTGAATTTTTGTTCTACTTTCGTTAAATTTTTCCCCCATATAGTCAGAGACGAAATTTTTAACTTCCTCAGCTTCAATGTCTAGTTGCTTCCCATGATGTAAAAGAACTGTCAACAGGGATAAAATCTTATCATAATCTTTTTGATTGGTCAACCGGTCCAAATCCGCGTTAAATCGCGAGTGCTTGCCGGACAAAACCGCCGCCAAACCTTCTGCCGTTAATTCCACATTCAATCTTTGCAAATATGAATCTTCGGCGGTTATAATTTTTTTTAATTTTCCGCCTTCTTTTTCCGTTTGTTCTTCCGCATTTAACTTTACCAAATCTTTAATCACCGAAACAACGCTAATATCTTTATCCGCGGTTCTGTCTTCTCCCATCTCCCAGGCGCTGTCTTCGTCAATTTGCGCATCGTAAAGAGCGGTGCCAAAATCAATTATAAAAATTCTTCCCTGCTTGTCAAGCATGATATTTTTTAAATGCAAATCGCGATGATAAAATCCGTTTTCATTCCAAACGTTAATCGTGTTGCGGATGATGTCCGTTTGCTTGGAAGTCAAAAATGGATTTTTTCCCGCGGCGGCAATGATTTTTTTTACCAAATCTTTTTCTCCTTCCAATTCAATCAAAACATTTTCCAATTCCAGATCCAACATTCCGTCTATTGTTTTGTGATTGTTGATTTTTATAAAATTTTGGATTTTCTCGTTAAATTTTTGATTTGCTTCCAAAGCGGCCTCAATCGCCAAGCGCCATAAAGTTTTTCCCTTGATCGCTCTCATGGCCAGATAGGCTTCGTTTTCATCGTCTTCAATGTAAGCAATCACCGCCGGAACCTCGGCCAATTCCGTTTTTTCGTTGCGGGCGTTATCCAAAATTAAGCGCGCTGTCTCCTGCAAATATCCTTCCTCTTCCAAATTATTTTGCAGATGAGAAAATTCATACGGAAAAACGTTTTTCTTAACGCAAGCGATGCCAAACGCCTCGCCTTTTTCCCCAAAATCCAATAAATCATTTTTTATTTCCGCGCGCGAACCGGAACCGATAATTTTTGATTCGCTGTTGACGGCTCTGACATAGCCGGCCATTTTTTCCAGTAAAAATTTGCTGTTAACTTGCTCTCGGCCGATTGTCTCCCGTCTGTTTTTTTCTTCCTTTAAAACTTCCGGCAAATATATTGTTTTTAGGCTTTCTTTCATATGTCTTATATGTTATCCAAATTTCCCCAAAAAATCAAATTATGTTATTATTATTTTAATAATTAATAATTTAAAATTCCAAGGAGGAAATATGGCAGTAGCCAAAAAAACAGCCGCGAGCGGCAAAAAAACGGGAAGTAAATTTGACGCAAACGACATTGAAAACAATAAAATCATCGCGTCGCTTTCGTACATTTTTATCCTTTGCCTTATACCGTTGTTGTTAAAGAAAAAAAGCGAGTTTGCCCAACTGCACGCGCGGCAGGGTTTAACCATTACCGTTGCCTGGTTTGTTCTATGGGTTATCGGCGTTGTGCCGATACTCGGCTGGCTGATTGCTTTTTTCGGCAACTTGGCGCTGCTTGTTATCAGCATTATGGGCGTGATTAAAACTCTGGACGGTCAAGCCTGGAAAATACCGTATATCTACGAGTGGAGCAAGAAATGGGACCTATGACAATTCCGAATTCCTAATGGCGAATGACGAATTTAAAATTGGTCATTAGGTAATTTAATAATTAATTCTGCATTCGTCATTCTTAATTCGTCATTTAAATTTTATGAATAAGCCTTTTATTATCTTCTTCAAAGACCTCGCGATTAAAGATGTCCCCGTGGTCGGCGGCAAAAACGCTTCGCTCGGTGAAATGTACAGCAAATTATCAAGCCAAGGTATCAGCGTACCGAACGGCTTTGCGACGACGGCGGACGCTTATTTTTATTTTTTGGAACAAGCCGGCATCAAAGAGGAAATAAAAAAAATCTTAACCGGCCTTAACACTCGTAAAGTGCTTGATCTGGCCAAACGCGGGCAAGCGGTGCGAAGTACGATTTTGCGCGCCGAACTGCCGGCGGATTTAAAAAAAGAAATCGTCTCCGCTTACAATAGACTAAGTAAAGAGTATAAAAACAAAGATTTGGATGTGGCCGTGCGTTCGTCCGCGACCGCCGAAGATTTGCCGGACGCGTCTTTTGCCGGACAACAGGAGACTTTTTTAAACATCCGCGGCGAGGTGGATTTATTGATCGCGGTTAAAAAATGCGTTGCTTCCCTTTTTACCAACCGCGCCATCTCTTATCGCGTGGATAAAGGCTTTGACCATTTTAAAATCGCGCTGTCGGTCGGCGTGCAAAAAATGGTGCGCTCCGATTTGGGTTCGTCCGGCGTAATGTTCACCATTGATACCGAATCCGGTTTTAAAAATGCCGTGTTGATAAATTCCATTTACGGTTTGGGTGAAAATATCGTGCAGGGAAAAGTAAGCCCGGATGAGTTTTATTATTTTAAACCGACCGGCGCTTTAATTTCCAAGACTATCGGCCGAAAAGACATTAAGATGATTTATAACCGCGACCGCAAACACCCGACCAAAGACATCAAAGTTTCGCCCGCCGATCAGAATCGCCAATCAAACACCGATGCCGAGGCGAAACAACTGGCCGTCTGGGGCGTGGCGATTGAAAAACATTATCAAAAGCCGATGGATATTGAATGGGCGCGCGACGGGCAGGACAACAAACTTTATATCATTCAGGCGCGGCCGGAAACGGTGCAAAGCCAGCGCGATTATAATATTATTGAAGAATATACCTTGGCGAAAAAAGGAAAATTGCTCGCGCGCGGCAAATCGGTCGGCAGTAAAATCGGCGCGGGCAAAGCTAACGTAATTTTGGACGCCAAAGATATTTCCCAATTTAAACCCGGCGAAGTTTTGGTTACCGATATGACCGACCCGGACTGGGAGCCGATTATGAAAATCGCAAGCGCTATCGTCACCAACCGCGGCGGCCGCACTTGCCACGCGGCGATTGTCTCGCGCGAACTCGGCATCCCTTGCGTGGTCGGTACGAACACAGTCACTAAAGAAGTCAGCAACGGCGAACCGATAACCATCAGTTGCGCCGAGGGCGAAGACGGCTTTGTTTATGACGGCATTTTAAAATTCAGCGTTACCAAAACCGACATTAAAAATCTGGAACGGCCGAAAACCAAAATCATGATGAATATCGGCGCGCCGGATATCGCCTTTACTTCTTCGTTTATTCCCAACGACGGCGTCGGGCTCGCGCGCGAGGAATTTATCGTCGCGAATCATATCAAAGTCCATCCGGCTGTTTTATTGAATTATGAAAAATTAAAAAACACCAACCAGCTTACCGCCAAAGAAAAAAAAGCGATTGAGGAAATAACCGCCGGCTACGCGGATAAAAAACAATTTTATATTGATAAACTTTCGCAGGGCGTGGCGATGATTGCCGCCGCTTTTTATCCCAAAGACGCTATTGTCCGTTTGTCGGATTTTAAAACCGATGAGTACCGAACGCTTTTGGGCGGCAACATTTATGAGCCGAAAGAAGACAACCCGCTGGTTGGTTGGCGGGGCGCGTCGCGCTATTACCATCCTGATTTTATTGAAGTGTTTAAAATGGAGTGCGAAGCGTTGCGGCTGGTGCGTGATGTGATGAAATTGACTAATGTCAAAATTATGATACCCTTTGTGCGCAACCTTGATGAATTGCAAAAAGTAATCGCCATTATGGCCAAGTGCGGCTTGAAGCGCGGCGCTAACGGTTTGGATTTGTATATGATGACGGAAGTGCCGTCCAACGTGATTTTGGCTGATGAGTTCGCCAAA
>JBAYGB010000018.1:0-10198 GCA_041666885.1 Patescibacteria group bacterium
AAACAATGCCAAAATTTAAAATTTAAATTTTTAATATTTGAGTTTTAGATTTGTTTTGAGTAATTTGGCATAATTTGAATTTTGAAATAATTAACCTAAAATTTTACTATGCACCCAAACCATTCCCGTCGCAATAAAGTTATTGTAGCCGTCGTCGTTCTATTATTAATGTCCTTATCGTTCTACGGCGGTATTTTTTTATCCCAGAAAACAGAAATTGACGACCGGCTGGTAAATAAAGACTCGGTGTTTTTGGGAAAGCTGTTAAATAAATATGAAGCGGCGCAAAAAGAAAATCTGGCGAAAGACGTTGATTTTAATTTATTTTGGCAGGTGTGGAATTTGTTAAAAGAAAAATACGTGGATAAAGATAAATTACAGGACAAAGAGCTTTTTTACGGCGCGTTGCGCGGTCTGGCGAGCGCGACCGGCGATCCGTATACCGTTTTCATGAATCCGGCGGTATCCAAAGAATTTTCCAACGATATGGCGGGAACGTTTGAAGGCATCGGCGCGGAAGTGGGAATCAAAGGCGGCGTGTTAACGATTATCGCGCCCCTGACCGATATGCCCGCGCAAGTAGCCGGCTTAAAAGCGGGCGATAAAATTTTAAAAATAAATAATGAAGACACGTCGCCGATGAGTGTGGATGAAGCGGTCGGTAAAATCCGCGGGGCAAAAGGTACGCAGGTAACGCTTAATATCTGGCGCGACAACTTTGACAAGCCGCAGGATTTTGTAATTACGCGCGCGGCGATTGTTGTTAAAAGTGTTAAATGGGAGATGAGCAAAGATAAAATAATGGTAATAACCATTTCGCATTTTAACGACGACACGACCGAACTGTTTGACCGGGCGGTGAGCGATACGATTAAACAAAACCCCAAAGGAATAATTTTGGATTTGCGCAATAATCCGGGCGGATATTTAACCACCGCGATTGAAGTTGCGAGCGAATGGGTGGAAGACGGCGTGGTAGTGGTGGACAAAAAAAACGAGCAAGACAAAATGGAATATTTGGCGGAAGGCAGAGCGCGTTTAAAAGATTTTAAAACAGTGGTATTGGTAAACGAAGGGTCCGCGTCCGCGTCCGAAATTGTTACCGGCGCGCTCAAAGATTACGGTTTGGCGAAAATTGTCGGTAAAAAAACCTTTGGCAAAGGCAGCGTGCAGGAGCTGGAAAGTTTGCCGGACGGTTCAACGATAAAAATTACCACTTCCAAATGGTTTACGCCCAAAGATGTCAATATCAACGCGGAAGGAATAAAACCGGATGAAGAAGTTGATTTAACCACGGAAGATTATAACGCGAACAAGGACCCGCAGATGGAGAAGGCAATACAGATATTAAACAATAATTAAACAATAATTAAATACCTCCCCTAACCCCTCCTTAGCAAGGAGGGGAATAATGCGGAGTAGTAATAATATCAAATCGGCATTTATTCTCCCCCTTTATAAGGGGGAGTTAGAGGGGGTTAACAATAGAGCAATTTAACAATATAATTTTTATGCCAAAACAAAAATCCGTTCAATCATCTAAGAAAAAAATAAATACCAAGTTTATTTTTGTCGTCGGCGGCGTAATGTCCGGCGTGGGCAAAGGCGTCGCCTCCGCGTCCATCGGCCGCATTTTAATCGGCAAGGGATTTAACGTGAGCGCCATCAAAATTGATCCGTATATCAATGTTGACGCCGGCACAATGAATCCGGTGGAACACGGGGAAGTGTTTGTTACCGACGATGGGGATGAAACCGATCAGGACTGCGGCAATTATGAGCGTTTTTTGGGGCGAGATATTCACAAAGAAAATTATATGACGACCGGCCGGGTTTATTTAAGCGTGATTACGCGCGAGCGCAATTTGGAATTTGACGGCAAATGCGTGGAAGTCGTGCCGCACATCCCCCTGGAAGTTATCAATCGGATAAAAATCGCGGCCAAAAGAGACCAAGCCGACATTATGATTATTGAAGTCGGCGGCACGGTCGGCGAATATCAAAATTTATTATTTTTGGAAGCGGCGCGTATGATGCGTCTGGAAAACCCGCACGGCGTTCTGTTTGTGATGGTCAGTTATTTGCCGATTCCGAATAAAATCGGCGAGATGAAAACCAAGCCGACGCAATACGCGGTGCATAGCCTGCAAGCCGCCGGCATTCAGCCGGATTTCATTTTAGCGCGCGCTGAACGGCCGATTGACGGACCGCGCAGCGCGAAACTCGCCACTTTTTGCAATGTGCAGGAAGGCGACATCATTTCCGCGCCGGATGTTAATTCCATTTATGAAATCCCGTTGAATTTTGAGAAAGATCATTTGGGTGATAAAATTTTGCAAAAATTCGGTTTAAAGGCGAAAAAGAAAGATTTAGTTGATTGGAAAGTGATGACGGAAAAAATTAAAAACGCTAACAGAGAAGTTAAAATCGGCATCGTCGGCAAGTATTTCGGCACCGGAGATTTTACTTTGGCCGATTCTTACATTTCCGTGATTGAAGCGATCAAGCACGCCGGCGGGGCTGTGGGGGTAAAACCGAAATTAAGCTGGATTAATACGGAAGAAGTGGAAAAACAAGGAACAAAAATTTTAAAAGAATTTGACGGTATTATCGTGCCGCAAGGCTGGGGCAGCCGCGGCGCGGAAGGAAAAATCGCCACGATTAAATATTGCCGGGAAAACAAAAAGCCATATTTCGGTTTATGCTACGGCATGCAAATGGCGGTGATTGAATTCGCCCGCAATGTTTTAAAATTTAAAGGCGCGAATTCGGAAGAAGTTGACCCCAAAACGGCATACCCGGTAATTCATATTATGCCGAACCAAAAAGAATATTTGGCAAAAAAACAATATGGCGGCACAATCCGCTTGGGCGGCTGGCCGTGTCAGTTGAAAAACGGAACCCATATTTTTAAAGCGTATAAAGGAGAAAAAAGTATCAGCGAGCGTCATCGGCATCGCTATGAATTCAATAATGAGTATCGCGCGCAATTTGAAACCGCCGGTATGACAATCGGCGGCACTTCGCCGGATAATCAGTTGGTGGAAGCGATAGAAATAACCAATCATCCTTTTTTCATCGGCACGCAGTTTCATCCGGAATATAAATCCCGACCGTTGACGCCGCATCCGCTGTTTGTGGAGTTTATAAAAGTTTGCGCCGGTAAAAAATAAATGGTATATTGTAAGAGTATTATTTTTTTAAAATTATGAATAAAGCGAAGATAAAAGTTGTAAATAAAAGAGATAAATTTGGTAAGAAAATAACTCTGGAAAAATTAGCATCTATGATGGTTAGCGGTTTTACAGAAGCTAAGAAAGATAATGAGGATTTAGCTGCTATGGTTCAACAGGGTTTTGAAGAGGCAAAAATTGAAAATAATCTGCGATTTACCAAATTAGAAAATAAGGTTGATGGGTTGGAAAATAAGGTAGACAAGTTAGAGCAAAACCAAGAACAAATAAAATTACGGCAAGATAATGTCGCCTATCGTTTTGAATTGGTTGAAGTATAACAACGTATCCAGAGAGTGGAAGATATTGTTTTAGTGAGACGACAAACAGGAAGTAAAAAGTAAGAAGTAAGAAGTAAAAATTTTGAATTATGGCAAAAAAATTGTTCCAAAGTTCAATTTATTTAATCGCGCTAACGATCGTGAGCATTGTTGGCGCTATTTTAATTAATGCCGCGTTGGCCGCCTATGTCGGTCCGACCGCCAACCCGCCGAGCAGTAATGTTAATTCTTTACTTTCTTCCGGAACCGATGCGTCGCTTTTAACTCTTACTCTTACCGGTACGACTCTAACTCTTAATCAAACAACCAACGCGCGTTTTTATGCAAACGCCAGCAAAGGGTTTCAAGTGAGATTGGATTCGGATAATAACGATGCGAATGCCGAGTTCGCCATTAATAATGGAGCGAACGCAGAAGTATTTAAAGTTGATGAGAGCGGCAATGTGACGGCGACTGGCGGAATAAGGTTAGGAAACTATGCCGAGAAGCCAGCTTGCAGCGCCGGTATTTTGGGCAGTATGGTGTTTGATACCGCGAATGATAAACCTTATGTTTGCGGCGCGGGCGGTATTTGGAAACCGCTTGATTCCGATTACGATAAAGACGGCATTGTAGACTGGAACGACCAAGACGATACGGACGCAACCAAAAAAACCGCTACTTTAATACCGGAAAATATTAAAAGCGGCGTGACGATATTCGGAGTAACCGGAACGGCATCATCGGGGCCGGTACCGCAAGCGCCGACTGGCTTAGCCGTTACCGTGGAAAATACTTCAAGCGGTCAAATAAAAATTTCCTGGACGGCGCCATACGGAGCTGTTGATCAATATAAAATTTATCGAGGTACGGCGGCGGGCAGCTTGTCTCAAGTCGGCGCCGTTTCTTCTCCGACCGTTACTTATACGAATACCGGTCTTACTAATAACACCACCTATTATTTTGCCGTTTCGGCGGTTAACACTACCGGCGAAGGAGTAAAAAGCAGTGTGGTGCCGGGATCAGTAGCCACTTGTTATACGGATGCGGATGGCGATAACTATGGCGCAGCGTTTTCTTATTATCGTGTAAATGGATGTTCGGCGGGAGCGGTGGCTGTTGGTGGCGATTGTGCCGATACTAACTATACCGGAATTGGTTCGTGGGGTCAGGATTATGATCATATGGTAAATCCGTCCGGTAGTTCCCATGATTATTCGTATCAGACCGGTCAGTATACATCTACATATGACTGGAATTGCGATGGGCAGCAGACAAAGGTTTATACTCAAGTATCGCCTAATTCTCCACCGTTTGATTCGTGTACAACATCACTTCCTTCTTGTACTTATCCTTATGGATATGTTCCTTCGGGAGGAGCGTCTTGTCGCTATATGGGCGGTTGGATAGGCAGTGTTCCAGGTTGTGGTAGTTATGGTACGTATGCTAGTTATTTATCTTCTTATACTAATTATTATCCTCTAACTACTCCAAACACTGCTTGTCTTACCGGTCAGGATCACGGTTCTTATTCGAATTATGCGTATGATCCTAATGGTTTTCTTGAAGTTTATACAGGTGGTTACTATGGATCTTGGAAATGGGATGATAGTGGGAAAAATCAACCTTGTTATTAACGATTAAGCGACTAAAATTAAACGCCCGAAATATTTAAAAATAACTGATGTAACAAAAAAACCGCTTAAATAAATAAGCGGTTTTTTTGCTGAAAATCTTTTTATTATTTGGTAGCGACTACATTCACCACCGTCGCTTTTTTTAAACTGCCGTCGTATTTTTTCAGGGTTTTTTTGGTAAATTTTACCACGCCCAAGATGAGAGAAAAAATAGTGTCGTCTTTGCCAAGTTTTACATTTTTACCCGGATGCCATTTGGTGCCGCGCTGGCGGATAATGATTGAACCGACTTTGGCAAATTCGCCGTCATGTAATTTTACGCCTAAATATTTCGGGCGCGAATCGCGGCCTAAGGTAGTGGAGCCGCCTGCTTTTTTATGTGCCATAGTTAACCAATTACGAATTAAGAATTACGAACCTTGCCTACCGGCAGGCAGGTTACGAATTCAAAATATAGTATAGCAATGGTTGATTGATATGTCAAGAAATGGTAAAATTGAAATTAAGAATTATGAATTACGAACCTTGCCTACCGGCAGGCAGGTTAAGAATTATGAAATACTTGTTAATTATAGTTTTGAGCTTGTTTTTTATTATACCGTCAGTTGTATATGCTGGCAACCTCCCCGATGTTGATGGTGATGGGATTAGCGACCAAGACGAAACGGAAGTCTATTTTACCGACCCGAATAATCCGGATACCGACGGCGATGGCTACAACGACTGGATGGAGTTAAACCGCGGTTATTCGCCATATACTGTCGGCGCGGCAAAATTGGAAACCAACGACGCGGATAACGATGGTTTAACTGATAAAATGGAATTGAATTTTCACAGTAATCCGGTTAAGCCCGATACCGACGGTGATGGATTTAAAGACGGGGACGAAGTTAACAACGGCTACAACCCGATTAAGCCCGGCGAAGCAAAACTGGAAAAGAAAATTTTTATTGATACCAAAAACCAATTGCTCGCTTATAATCTGGGCGAAGTGCGCTTGGGCTTATTTTCAATTTCTACCGGCAAGAGGGGAATGGAGACGCCGGCCGGACAATATAAAATTTTGGAAAAACAGCCGCGCCGCTGGTCCAAGAAAGCGAAATTATGGATGCCGTTTTGGATGATGTTTGATGCGCGCGGTTTCGGTATTCACGAATTGCCGGAATGGAACGACGGCACCAAAGAAGGCGCGAACCATCTCGGTATTCCGGTATCGCACGGCTGTGTGCGCCTTGGCGTCGGTCCGGCGGAAAAACTTTACAACTGGGCGGAAACGGGGACGAAAGTGTATGTTAATTAGTTATTTAGTTATAAAGTTAAAAGCGTTTGTCATTGCGAGAAGGAGCCCGCGACGACGAAGCAATCCCATTATATAATAATTAAACAATAATTAAATAGAAATTTAACGATAATTAAACAATAATTTTTTTGTCATTAAAATAAAAAAATCCCCCCAAAGAAATCGTTTTCTTTAGGGGTATTATAATACCTATTCAAATAGCAAAATTACAACTTACAATTTTCCCAAGCTTCCTTTCTGCACTTGTCTGCTGCGACGAGAGCCTCATCAACAGTTATGACACCAGCGAGGTATTTGCATAAGGTGTCGCCGTCAATAGAACCCTCAGTTGCAAAAAGTGCGCTGGAGTACCATTTGCCTTTTATCATAACATTAATGCCCCACTTTTCATGAAGGTCATACTCGAAGATTCCACAGTCCTTTCCCACTTCCGATTGAAAAATATCATCTATCTTTGCCGACCATAATGAATCTTTTTTTTCTATCGGGATAATATATCCTTTTCTGTCGTAAGGACTATTATTATTAGCAACAACAATCGCGATTATTACTTTGGTTGCGTCAGTTGGCAAGTAAAAAGAGATGTCAGTAAAATAATAATGCATTCCTCGTTGATATTTTTTGATTTCAGTTTGGCAACTTGAGCCTAAAAGAAAAATATTATTATCATCATTTGTTCCGATTGTAAGTACGTTATCTTTAATATGCGCTCGTACTCCAAAACCGGAGGCAGTATACATTTTTATGTCTTCTGTGTCCATTTGAAAACACCTCTTTTTCCAGCCGTCGACTGGTAAGTAGTGGCGGATAATTAGCATCGCTAAAATCCTAAGGCGATTATTTTAACTCCTTGCCCTTAAAGAGCAAATCTTGTAAAATTGTAAAAAGAACTTATAAACATAGCAAAATAGTTTAATTTTGTCAACCGTGGCAACATTTATTATTTAATTTTAGTAAAAATATGGCCAAACAAGACGTAGTCAAAAAAATAGCGTTAGCCTTAAATAAAATCCGTCCGATGTTGGAACGGGACGGAGGCGATATTGATTTTGTTGATTTTGACGAAAAGACGGGCGTATTGACGGTTCGTTTGCAAGGACATTGCGCGGCTTGTCCGATGGCCCAGGTGACGCTGAAAGAGGGAATTGAGCGGGTAGTAAAAAGGGAGGTACCGGAAGTAAAAGCAGTAATATCAATATAAAGCAAGAAAACAATAAAACGATTGATTGTTTTAGTTTTTTTGCTTTTTTGTTTTTTAGATCAAAATGGAGATTTAATATTATCCAAAGAGATTAGCGGCAGCTCGGTTTTTGTCCGCATCTCGGAGTAAATCTCGGAAAACAACTGATCGTCAATGATGGAAAAATTAACTTTTCCTTTCAGCGTATAAATCTCCGCGATGTCATTCGTCGGTTGGTAAAAATAATAATATAAAAAGGTAAGCGCCGCGAGCAACAGTCCCAAAACAAGCATCGCCAAAACAAAAGCGCGGTGCTTGATTATTTTTTCAATTAAATAAGTAGTTGTTCGTTTGAACATATTTATCCAGACACCTTCCAAAATATCCTGTAGCCTTACAGGGGTTAATGGAAAGTGTATATATTTATGTATACAGTTCTTAACAGTGACAAAGGTGTGTGGATTTATTGCCAAAAAGTATCGGCGACGATTGCCAAGGCAACCGCATGGTCGGTACTGCTTTGTTCCGCCGTCACCGGCGTTGCGGGAACGCCGACCGCGGTAAAATTCAAATTTTTTATATTGATATAAACCGGCAATCGTTCCAATTCTTGCAGGTACGCCAATTCATCAATGAAATTTCCTTCCAGTTGCAGTTGCAGCGGCATACGGCTGAAATTATTGCCGGGCAAAGTTTGGTAGTTGCCGATGTCTATTTTTTGCCGCAAATTATGACGCGCCGCGACATCTTCCAAAACGGTGATGAATTCAAGCTCTCGATTTTTCGGCATCACAATCCGATTCAAAAATTCCAACTTTGATTCATGCTGGCGGTAGCTCGCCAGCACCTCTTTTAAGGTATGTTCTTTCGCTTGTTGGGCTTGCAACTGATTTTTTTGCTTGGTTATTTCCAGGCGCGCCAGCCGGATATCGTTAGCGGCGGGATAAATGATAAAAATAACAATCAAAGCGATGATTAAAGCCGGTAAAAGCCAAAAATATTTGGCTTGCCGCCAGCCGGTTAAATCATTTATTTTTTTCAGCCAAGAAAAAATCATAATTATTTTAAAGCGGCGTTAATGACAAAAATAATATTTTCTTTTTGCGCCAGACTTTGCACCGGCAAATTAACGCCGGTTAAAAATTTAGATTGATTAAGGTTATCTTTAAAAGACAACAGACTGTCGCGGGTCAAAGACAGCCCGCGCAGAGCGATTGTTCTTTTTACGCCATCTATTTCCAGCGCGGATATTTTGACGTCAGCCGGAGTTTTTTTGGTAATATCCACCAGCAGTTCGGACCAAATGCGGTTGTCAACTTTTATTTCGCGGATGAATTTTAATAAAGCGTTGGTTTGGTTTATGCGAATATTGAAAGTGTGATTGCTTTTGTAATATGTTTCCAGTGTCTGGCTTAAACTGGTCTGCAAGGTTTCCTTGGCCAAAATAAAAATCGCCGCGATCAAAATCGTTGTCGCCGTTAACGCGAGTGCGAATTGCTTCAATAAACGATCCGTTTTTTGGCGGCGCGCTTTTTTTTGCTGTTCGGCGGACAGTAAGTTTAAAGTGATCATCATATTTTTATCCCAATTTTATTCCTCGCAAAGCCAAACCGATAGCGGTGGAAAATATCGGGGCGGTGTTTTGTTGGTAAACGAAATTCGCGGAAACGCCGCCGGGAACGGTCAGGGTTTCGTAAAAATATTTTTCGGTTTGCTTTTGGCCCAAGGAAATATTAATCAGCGGATCTCCGATTTTGGCCGGTAAATTCAACTTGTCGGGTATTATTTTTTCCAAATATTTTAAATTAGCGCCGCCGCCGCATAAATAAACAGCGTTGATTTTGCCGTACTCGGGGTAATAAGTGTTCAGATGTTTGATCGCCGCTTTGATTTTATCTATTAATTCACCGGTCATTTCGGATAAAACATCGGCGACTATTCCTTGAGCCGATTCCGGATCAAGTCCGCAAATGATTTTTGCTTCCTCCGCTTTGGCCAGAGGCAATTTCAGTTCGCTTGCGATCAGAGCGGTATATTTTTTGCCGGAAACCGGCAAACTGACGGTAAATAAAATAACGTCTCCCGCGCAGGCGATTAAACTGGAACGGGCGGCGCCGATATCAACGATTAAAACGGTTTGTTCAGCGGGACGCGAAAAAGAAAATATACTGCGGGCGATAGCCGTCGCTTCTATTTCCAGCGCGGTTGGAAAAAATCCCGCCGCCTCCAAAACGGCGGCATAATCATCCGCGATTTTTTTTGGCGCTACGCCGATTAATACTTTTTTCCCCGCTCGTCCGGTTTTTACGGTTTGCCAGTCGTAATTTACGTCCGCCAAGTCGTAAGGAATATCTTTTTCAATTTCCGATTTGACCGCCGCCGATAAATTTTCATCGGCGCGTCCGGCAGAAATTAGTTTAATGAAAGTTTTGGTTTCCGGCAGGCAAGCAATCGCTTCTTTGGACGTTACTTTGCCAAAGATTGTTTTTTCCGCCGCTTGTTTTATCAAAGCCGCCACGCCGGTTTTATTTTTTATTATTCCGTCCGCGATATATCCTTCCGGCACCGTTATTCGGCTCAGCGCCTGC
>JBAYGB010000019.1:0-10192 GCA_041666885.1 Patescibacteria group bacterium
AGCTGGATGAGGCGCTCGCCTTTGATGTAAAGTTAAAAGATCCGGATAATAATATTATCGCCCCGCATTTTGTAATGTATATTAAAGAATTATTGGGTGAAAAATACGGCGAGCAGGTGATTGAAAGCGAGGGATTGAAAATTTATACCACTTTGGATTTGGATAAACAAAAAATCGCCGAGGAGGTTTTGCAAAAACAGGCGGACATAAACCAAAAAAGCTATAACGCCTCCAACGCCGCTTTGGTTTCCATTGACCCTAAAACCGGACAAATTTTGGCTATGGTCGGCTCGCGCGATTATTTTAACGACGATATTGACGGGCAGGTAAACGTGGCGACGCGACCGCGCCAGCCCGGTTCGTCATTAAAACCATTGGTTTACGCGATGGCTTTTGCCAAAGGCTACACGCCGGATACTGTTTTGTATGATGTGGTAACTAATTTTGCGGCCGCGGGTAAAGCTTACGAGCCGCATAATTACGACGGCGCGGAACATGGGCCGATTACCATGCGCCAGGCGCTGGCCGGTTCCTTAAATATTCCGGCAGTTAAAACATTGTATCTCGCGGGCGTGGAAAACGTGGTCGCACAGGCGCAAAAAATGGGCTACACCACGCTTACCGACCCCGAGCGGTACGGTTTGTCATTAGTCTTGGGCGGCGGCGAGGTAACGCTTTTGGAGCACGTGGCGGCTTACGGCGTTTTCGCGCGCGAAGGCGAATATCATCCACCAGTCGCGATTTTAAAAGTGGAAGACCGAAAAGGTAAAGTTTTGGAAGAATACAAAGAAGAAAAATCGGCTGTTTTGTCATCCAAGCTCGCGCGGCTGGTTAATAGCATTTTATCGGATAACGGCGCGCGTTCCTATATTTTCGGCGCGCAAAACTGGCTTACGCTTAAAGACCGGCCGGCGGCGGCCAAAACCGGTACCACTAACGATTATAAAGACGCCTGGACGATGGGCTATACTCCGTCTTTGGTTACCGGCGTTTGGGTGGGGAATAACAACGGCGCGGAAATGAAGAGCGGAGCGGATGGTTCAAAAATCGCCGCGCCGATTTGGAACGGCTATATGCAGCGCGCTCTCTCCGGCACGCCGGTTGAGGGATTTAACGCGGCGGAAAAAGAAATCACCGGCAAAGCGGTATTGGACGGCGCGAGCGGCGGAAAAATAACGGTTAAAATTGATAAAGCGAGCGGTCTACTTGCAACCGACCAAACACCGACCAATATGATAGAAGAAAAACAATATCAATTGCCGCATGATATTTTATATTATTGCAAAAAAGACGACCCGCGCGGGTCGGAACCAAAACCGGAAGAACGCGATTCGCAATATCAAATTTGGGAAGACGCGATAAAAAAATGGGCGGAGCGGACAAAAATAACTTTGGACGAAGCGCCGACCGAATATGACAATATTCATAAGCCGGAAAATTTACCGCAATTAAATATTAATTCGCCCAAAGACAATGCCAATGTCACCGGTAAAATTTTAACCGGCGATGTATCCGCGAGCGCGCCGCTCGGAATGGGCCGGGTGGAATATTATATTGACGACCATTTGATCGGCGCGAATACTGTTTCGCCATATAATTTGGCGGCCGAAATAAATTTTTTAAACAATGGCGCGCATAAATTAACCGCCCGAGCCTGCGATATCAAAGAAAACTGTTCTTCTGTGACGCGGCCGTTCAATTATTCTTTGCCCGACGGCGAACGGGACACGGTTTTGAATTTAAAATTAACTTCGCCCGCGGCTAACACCAACTTAACCCCTGCCAATTTTCCGCTGGCGGTTAAAGTCAGTTCCACCAAGCCCAACACGATTAAAGAACTGAATTTTTATTTTCAAGCGGAGAATGAAAATGACGCTCGTTTATTTTCCTCCTTGCAAAATTTTTCCGGAAACGAAGCGACCGGCGTTTGGAGCGGCGCGCCTATGCCTGATAAATATTATCTTTATGCCGAAGCGACCGGTTGGGTCGGTAATGCTAAAAAAACGGAGAAAATAAAAGTTAATGTAGGAAAATAAATAACTTTAATTTATTTTTGACCAAAAATAAAAAGGCTATCTGAAAAAGGATAGCCTTTTAAAATTATCAAGTTCGTTTTGAGGGCATTTAGGGAAACGGGATTATTTTAACAATAATGATATTATCTTTTAGACAATAGACGTCATTAGATGATGGTTTGTCTGCGAGTGGCGCGCCTCCTGTAAAAAAGAAACTATCGCTTTTTGGAATACGAAAAGCTTTTTTATCCATTATTTCAATCGTGGATGTCGCGTCCGCTATGGACGTTCCTTCCAATATTTTTTTCTTTATCTCTTCGCCCATCGCGAAGATCTTGTCCGTCACTTCTTTCGCTAATTGCTCAAAACCTGGCGGCGCGAAACCAAATATTACTGCGTAGTTGGTTTTTAGTGAAAAAATATTTTTGGTTTTATTGGTTTCTGTTTTTTTGATATTTCCAGTTTCAAAAATAAGAAAGAGCCCACCTTCACCGCCGATTAAAACAAAAGGAAATAAATATGGTTCAATTCTAAAACTACCCACGCTTTCGCCCGGAACGAATGTGCTTCCTTGGTTATTGGAGTTGTATTTAACTCCACAGTCAAGTTTGAGCTCCCACGTTATCTGCGATTGCGGAGGTATTTGATCGTCAGCTTTCGCAACACTTAGAAGCAACATTAATAAGACCGCCAAAATTACACTGGTTTTTTTCATGACCCTGCTCCTTTTTTGTAAAGATCAAACAGCTTTGTGTAATTATATTTAAGCCAAAAATTATTTTCTGTCAATCTTAAAAAAATAAAAAGCCTCAAACTAAATAAGTTTGAAGCTTCATCCCCTAAAAAATATAATATCTTATGCGGCCGCCACGGATATTTCTTCCCACAAAATTATTCTAATAATATTCACCACATCTTCAACCGTGAAAGTGCCAGCGCAAAAGGCATAAAAAGTTATCTCTATTCCAAAATAATGCGCGGCAACGGAAAATAAATCTCGCGCGTCTAGCACCTCCGTTTCATCCGTCACTTGATTGGTTGATATTTCGTATTGTATAGCGACTTGTTCAATAATAAAAGAACGGATATCTTTCTTTAACTCACTCATTGTCAATCTCCTTTTCTATAAACTCTATAATTACAAATTTAACTGGTTTTACTTTTTTATAGGCATGATAATATATAAGCAATCCGCCTGATCTTCAATTTTTAATATCACCGGCGTATTGGCGTCCGCTATTTCCAATATTACCCGTTCGCCCGCGAAACTGTTTAAACCGTCAATTAAATATTTATAATTTAAAATCACGCTTTTATCCTGTCCTTGCGCCTCCGCCGATACTTCCACAATACTTTTACCGGCCTGGCCGCTGACGGAATTAACAATAGCTTTACCGGTTTGGCAATTTATTTCCACGTCGTTGACATTATTTTGGGAAAATAAAGCTGACGCCTTAACCGCCTGGATTAATTCGCGGCGGCCGATTTTGGCGACGATTTTGTTTTCCGCCGGAACGGTGGGAATTATTTGCTGATAATCCGGATATTGCCCCTCAATTATGCGGGAAACAAGCTCTACGTCATCATAGGCGAATAAAACCTGGTTTTCCGATACGTATAATTTTATTTCTTTTTCCGTTTTTTCTTCGGTAATTTCAATCAGATCGCCGCGCGTGGAAATCCGCACCACTTCCGCCAAGGTTTTACAAGGAATAATAATCCGCTTTCTTTCCAGTTCACCGATTTTTTTATTTTTATATTTAAGTTTTCGTTCAATTAAGCGATAACTGTCGGTCGCCGCTAAAACCAGTTCATTTTCTTTAAATTCAAAACAAGCGCCGCTTAATTCAATTCGGGTTTCGTCGGCCGCCGCCGCAAAGATTACTCCGCCGACCGCCTGTTTAAAATCTTCAAACGCAAACGTAAAACAATTATTTCTTTCTACCGCCGGGATAATCGGATAATCACCGGCGTCTTCGCTTTTAATATTGGTATTGAAATTACCGCAGCTTATTTTCAGTTCACCCGCGTCAAATTCTATATCTACCCGGGTATTGGGTAATAAATTAATATAATCGGTTAATAACTTGGCGTTAACCGCCGCCTGTCCGGTTTTTTCCACTTTCCCCCGCACGCCGGCCGTAACACCAATTTCCAGATCAGTAGTGATAAATTTTATCAAACTATCGGAAACATCAATCAACACATTACTTAAAATAGGCAGATTGGCATTCTTGCCCGCAATATGAACTACATTCATTAAACCGAGTTTTAAGTTTTCCTGCGTGCAAGAAAATTTCATATGTTAGTTGTTATGTCTTAATAAAATATATAAGTATAAATACAATAATAACAATAAGGGAGTGGAAAGCGGGGAAAAGCGTGTTTAGCCGCTTATATTACCTAAAATCGGCTGTGATTAGTTTTAGGATAAAAAATTGTTAAAATGTTAATAACTGACGTTTGGTTTATTTTTAGTGTTTTTATACACAAACCATTAATTTTTATCACCACCTTTATGCGCAAGTTGTACTGATGTTAAGCAATGGGGGAAAGAATGTTTACGGCGGGTTAAAAACTGTAGATTAATTGTTTAATAGACTCCAATTCTTGTTTTTTACGCTGGTTGACTTTTATTTCTCCCGCTACTTTATTACAGGCATGAATCGCGGTGGTGTGATCGCGGCCGCCGAATTCATTGCCAATGGTGGGGAAAGAGGTGTTAATTTGCTCGCGCATTAAAAACATGGCGATTTGTCTGGGCGTAACCAGTTCTTTTTTGCGGCTTTGGCCGGTCAAGTCAATAATTTCCACGTCGTAAAATTTAGCCACGGCCTCTATAATCAGTTTAGGCGTGATTGAGCGGGACGGTAAATTATTTGCAATGTTAGCCAAAATTTCCTTAGTACTATCCAACGTCGGTTCAGCTTGATTAAACTGATGATAAGCAATAACTCGATTCAACGCGCCTTCCAGTTCGCGGATGTTATTTTGAATAATGCTCGCGATATAAGTTAAAATTTCCCGATCCAAAGTATAATTTTTTTCCCGGCATTTGGCTTCCAGTATGGCGGCGCGGGTTTCTATATCCGGCTGCATAATGTCCACAATCATTCCCCATTCAAAACGGGATTTTAATCGTTCTTCCAGTAATTGAATTGCCTTGGGCTGTCTATCGGAAGTAACCACAATTTGGCGGTTAGATTGGTGCAATTCATTGAAAGTGTGAAAAAATTCCTCCTGCGTGCTGTCTTTGCCGCCCATAAATTGAATATCATCCACTAATAATAGATCAACATTGCGATAAAAATCTTTGAATTCTTTGGCGCGGCCGGTGCGAATCGCGTTCACATAGTCATTGGTGAATTTTTCGCAGGTGGCATAGAGCGGCTTTTTGTTATTGATTTTAGCGATTTCATTACCGATAGCTTGTAATAAATGAGTTTTTCCCAACCCCACGCCGCCATAAATAAAAAGCGGGTTATAAGCGCTGCCCGGATTGGCCGCCACCGCCTTGGCGGCCGCGTGCGCGAGCTGGTTGTTTTTGCCGACAATAAAGCTGTCAAAAATATATTGCGGGTTTAAACCAAACCGATTGGCTTTAAACTCTTTAGCGGCCGGTTCCGCTTCCGCTCCTATTATTTGCGTCTTGGCGGACAAGGCGTCCACATTTTCCCCAATAGGCGCGGTTTTTTTCATCAATTCCACTTTGTAAATAATCTCTTTGATTTTCTTTTGAATCACTTTTTCCAAAGCCTGCATAATGTCTTTGTGGTATTTTTTTTCCAGCCATGCTTTGGTAAAGGTGTTGGGCACGCTGATAATCGCTTTTTCGTCTTCCAGCGTGGAAATAAAAGTGCTTTTAAACCAAGTAGTAAAATTGGCGCGCGAGATATTTAATTCCATTTCGCCTAAAACTGCTTGCCAAATTTCCAGGTTTGTCATAATAATGGGGTTTAGAGATAAATTAGAGAAAAAATTTGATATATCAAGTATAAACTAAATACAGAATAATTCAACAGACGAGGAAAGTTTATAAGGTGTTGATTAGCGGGGGACAAAATAAATTATTTCAAAATTAAAATGTCAAATTATTTCAAACCAAAGCTAAAACTCCAATATTAAAAACAAGGACGGAAAATTTGATATTTTGGGCTTTGGTATTTGTTTGGTATAATTTGGAGTGCTTTGGAATAGTTCGGATTTAATCTTTTTTTAATTCTAGTTTGACACAAATAACTGCGGATGTTATGGTATTATTGTAAAATTAAACGCATAACTTATAAAAATTTATGTCAACCAAAAGAACATACCAGCCAAACAAACGCCGCGCCAGTAAAAAGCACGGTTTTCGCAAGCGCATGAGCACAAAAAACGGCCGTAATGTATTAAAGCGACGCCGAGACCGAGGGAGAAAGAAACTGAGTAAATAAGATTTTGTCATTGCGAGAAGTCCCGAGTCTGCTCGGGATGACGAAGCAATCTCGTGTTTAGTGTGCTAATAGCGGGATTGCCGCGCTTCGCTTCACTACGTTCCGCTTCGCTCGCAATGACAGTAAATGAATTCGCAAATTCGCATCACAATATGTTACCCCAAAAATTTCGTATTACCAAAACCAAAGAGATAGACAAAGTTTTTAAATTGGGCAAAAGCAGTTTTGATTCTATTTTGGGCGTGAAAATGTTTGCCTCGGAAAATAATATCAGCCGCTTTGTTGTGGTTGTCTCTACCAAAGTCAGTAAAAAAGCGGTTATCCGCAATAGAATCAAACGCCGTTTGCACGAAATAGTCCGTTCGCAGTTGCCAAAAATCAAAATCGGTTTTGATTTTTTTATTTTAGCGCTGCCTCCGGCCAAAAATTGCGATTATCACGCGTTGGAAAAATCTTTGCAAAATCATTGGCATCGGCTGGGAGTAATGTAATAATATGTCATTCCCGCGAAAGCGGGAATCTAATATTTAACAAACTCAAATGAAAATTGAGATTCCCGCTTTCGCGGGAATGACAATGAAATAAAAATGTTAGAATGTCCACTTATTACCCTCGTTACTTTTTAATTAAACTAATAAAAATTTACCAAAAAACTCTTTCTTTTGACCACGGAGTTTTTTCCTTTTTATTTCCTTACGGACGGTGCCGGTTTTATCCGACTTGTTCGGATTACGCCATTCAGGCGATTGAGAAATATGGCGTGGTTAAAGGCGGGCTGAAAACCGCTGGGCGCATTTTACGCTGCAATCCGTGGAACAAAGGCGGATTTGATCCAATTTAGTTTAAAAGTTTTTAAAGTTCATAAAGTTATAAAGCAGTGGTATTTATTGGATTTAACTTTACAAACTTTACAAACTTTATAACTTTTAACTGTTTTTATGTCTGAATTATTTCACGTTGTTTTTTATCAGCCGATTCTTAATTTGCTTGTTTTTTTCTATAATAATATCCCGGGCAACGACATCGGTGTCGCGATTGTGGTTTTGACGGCTTTTATCCGGCTTATTCTTTATCCGCTTAATCAGCAATCAATCAAATCGCAAAAAGCGCTGAAAGATTTACAGCCCAAAATTGACGAATTAAAGAAAAAATACGCGAACGACAAAACCGAGCAAGGCCGGGCGATGATGGATTTGTATAAAGCCGAAAAGGTTAACCCGTTTTCCTCTTGTTTGCCGCTATTGATTCAATTTCCTTTTTTAATCGCGGTTTATTACGTTTTTCGCGACGGATTGACAGGCAATAAAGCCTTAGAATCAGTTTACTCTTTTATTTCTCGCCCGGAATCTTTGAGCCCCATTACTTTAGGTTTTTTTGATTTATCCAAATCAAGCGTGGTGCTTGCCGTTTTGGCCGGCGCCGCGCAATTTTGGCAGGCGAAAATGATGATTACTACGCGGCCGCCGCAAAATATGCCGGGCGCCAAAGACGAAGACATGATGGCGATAATGAATAAGCAAATGGTTTATTTTATGCCGGTGATGACGATTTTTATCGGTCTTACTTTCCCCGGCGGGCTTACTTTGTATTGGCTGGTCACCACTTTATTAACCGGTTTGCAGCAGGTTTATATATTTAAAAATAAGAATTAAAAAATCCACAAACTTTTATGTCATTGCGAGTCCCGAATACTCGGGACGTGGCAATCTCGCTATTAGTGCACTAAACACGGGATTGCTTCGTCGTCGCAGACCTCCTTCTCGCAATGACAGAAATCAAAATTTGTGGGTTTAAAATAGTCTCTCTTTCCCGACAATCACTTTTAATTTTTCGCGCGCCGCGGTTATTTCCGCCGGCGTTTTTATTTCTACCGAGTTGTCAATAATAAAATTTTTATGGATTAAATTATTGACGATGACGCGGCTGGTTTGAATAAAGCTTAAATCAACGCTATTGGAAATTATTCCTTTTTTTACCACCGACACCAAGATTTCAATTAAATTATCTTTCGGGTCTATTTTGGGATTGGAGGCGTCCGTGTCCAAATTGATAATGCTGATTTCGCCTGGCCCCGCCGGTTCAACGGTGTATTTTCCGTTTATTTCCATAATAGTTTCTTTGTTGGAAATACGCGCGGCAGAAACAAAATATTGGTCGTTGATTTGTCCCAGACTTAATGTTTCAATCAAACGAGCGGCCAAAATATTACAAGCCTGGTCTTCATCGGCGATACCAAACGCGCGGGCGATGGAGTTATTTTCACCAACCGGAATTAATCCCACGGTAGCACTTATTTCTTCAGGGAAAGAGTTTATCAGTTGGTTAAAAGTGCCGTTATTGCCGATAACGACGATGGTTTTAGGATTATTCTTTAATTCTTCTTTAACGATACTTTTTAAACTTTTCAGCGGACCGACATGGCAATTTTTACCGTTTAAACCAAGATCGGTAAGCCGCGTTTCAATTTTGGCGACAGTTAGTTCGTATTTTTTTTGGTTTAAATATTGGTCAAAAATGTATAAATGCATAACAAGAAAACTAAAAATCTAAAAAGCAATAAAACAATCCAATTGTGTCATTCCCGCGAAAGCGGGAATCTAATAATAACGTGAGATTCCCGCTTTCGCGGGAATGACAATCGTCCTTTAAATTTCCGTTTCGTTTTCGGTTTTTTCCGCTGCCAGTTTTTTATTTTCTTTGCCGCCGTTACTTCCCATCGCGCATTTCCCGTTTAAAATCGCACCGCGGGCGATGCACAGGCTTTCCGCTTCAATATCGCCGAATATTTTTGCGCTCTCGGTTAATTCCAGATCGCCTTTTATTTTTACGTTGCCGTGGATTTCACCGCTGACAAGACCATTCGCGGCCGCGACATCGGCGGTTATTTTTGCCTGGTCGCCGACGCGCAAGTTGCCGTTGGTTGTCACGCTGCCTTTGATTACACCGTCAATAATCATATTGCCTTGGCCGACAAAATCGCCTTCCACTTTGACCGACGGGCCGATGATTGTTTCCGCGTCCTTGAAATTGTTGTTTTCTTCTTTTTTAAACATATTTTTTTGTTTTTAAATTAGACATCGTTATTGTATGGCGAAACTCAGTCGTTGTCAAAAAAGAATATGTGAGATAAAATGAGAGAAAAATGTCCCCATAGTTCAATGGATACCTGCCCGCCATGGCCTGAGCCCCCGTAGTTCAACGGATAGAACAAGAGAATCCTAAGCTCTGGATAGAGGTTCAATTCCTCTCGGGGGCACATGCGATGGCAGGCGGGGAACAAGACACTCCTAACGTCTAGATCCAGGTCCGATTCCTGGTGGGGGCACATAAATCAATTACGAATTTCAAATTACGAATTAAATTATCTTAGTTTTATAGTCCACATTTTTGTGGACTTTCAAGAATGTTTATGATTAATCCCCTGATTTGGGGATAAATAGGTGAAAATGTGGATAAGTGTTATTTTAAAGTCCAGAAATTTGTGGACTTTCATAATTTTAAAATAAATAAAAGTCCACATTTTTGTAGACTTTTATTGATAATTTTGGTGTAAAAGTGTTAATAGACAAAAGAAAATTTGTGTGATATTTTGATACTACCAATTACCAATTCTTTACAAATATACAAATAAAGAAAAACAATGTTAAAATTAATTTGTAATTATTTTTGGGCCATTAGCTCAGTTGGCTAGAGCACTTCCATGGCATGGAAGGGGTCAAGGGTTCAAGTCCCTTATGGTCCACC
>JBAYGB010000020.1:0-10077 GCA_041666885.1 Patescibacteria group bacterium
GGCGCCAAAATATTTTTATCGGCCAAAAGATTAATTGACGACCCGTGGAAAAAAGTAAAAGAGCGCTATGAATTGAACTCTAAGGTCAAAGGAACCGTTTTGAAAGTCAATCCGTTCGGTTTGTTTGTGCAATTGGATGATGACATCCATGCGCTGGCGCACATTTCCAGTTTAGGCTTGAAACCGGGTGAAAAAATAACGGAAAAATTTTCCGCCGATAAAGCTTATGACTTCTATATCATTTCCATCGAACCGGAAGCGCATCGCCTGGGTTTAAGCGCCAATCCCCTGTCAACACCGGAAACAAAAAAGCCGACCGAGGAAAAAGCGACTAAACGCAAAAAAACCGAGGTCGTGGAAGAAGAAGTGTCCGCTTAATTTTTTAACCCCCGGACGGAATTGACTTTTACCACAGATAAGTTAAGCTATTATCAATTGATAACTAAATTATTATAAATCATAAACCGCATGTTAAAAATAAGATTGGCCAGAATTGGCAAGAAAAAACAGCCTTATTACCGTTTAATCATTTCCGAGCAAACTCGCGATACTTATGGCCGGGTGCTGGAAATATTAGGTTCTTATAATCCGCGTTCAAAACAGCTGGAATTAAAAACGGATAAAATCAAACACTGGATATCTTTGGGCGCGCAAGCCTCCGATACGGTCCATAATTTATTGGTGTCCAATAAGATTATAACGGCTAAAAAAATCAATATTTCCCATTTAAAAGCGTCAAAAAAGGCGGAGATAGCGAAAAAAGAGCAGGAAAAAAAAGAAAAAACCGAACCAAAACCAGTAGAAGCAGCTCCGGTTGCCGCTGAAAATACGGAAACAGCAACAGAAACAACGGAAGAAGCGGCGAGTTAAAAGATAATTAGAAGCTCTTGACAATCTATATTTTTGTGTTATAATATTGATATTCCCAATTTAGGAATAATTTATTTAGTAAGGCCTTCTTAGCTGGCGAAAACGCCTAAGCAAGAGGAAAATGGAGAAACATATGGCAATGTCAGACAAGGAATTCTTAGAATTCATGGTCAAGGCAATTGTTGCCCATCCGGAAGATGTAAAATCTGAACGGACAATTGACGAGCGGGGGGTGCTTTTAACCCTGAAAATTAACCCGGAAGACATGGGTTATGTCATCGGCAGACAGGGTCAGACCGCGAAATCTATTCGCACGCTTTTAAAAATCGTCGGCGCCCAGAATAACGCCCGCGTTAACTTAAAAATCGCCGAGCCGGAAGGCAGCACTTACCAACGCCGGCCGATGCGCAGTGAACGCGACGACATATCTACCGAAGCCGTTGATGATTTAAAGATATAAATTCTCAATTTCTATAGAGCCAGAAACCCCGATATCTTTTCGGGGTTTTTTGGTATAATAACATTAAGTGTCATTCCCGCGAAGGCGGGAATCTCACTATTATAAAAATTTTATTTAAATCTTAGATTCCCGCCTTCGCGGGAATGACAAAAGAATGACTTTCCACATCATTACCATCTTCCCTGAAATTTTCAACTCTTATTTTAACGAGAGTATTATTAAGCGCGCGCAGGCGAAAAAAATTATTAAGTTAAAAACTTATGACTTGCGCGATTGGGCGGCGGGAACGCACCGGCAAGTTGACGATCGGCCGTATGGCGGCGGCGCGGGCATGGTGCTGATGGCTGAACCAATCATTAAAGCATTAAAACAAAAAAACATTAAAACAAAAAAAACCAAAATAATATTGCTATCGGCCAAAGGAAAAAAATGGACGCAGGCTATGGCCGAACGCTATGCCAATCTCGAGCACTCGGGAGATGATATAGTTTTAATCTGCGGACGATATGAGGGTGTTGATGAACGAATAAAAAAATTCGTGGATGAAGAAATTTCCATCGGCGATTATGTTTTGACCGGCGGTGAAATTCCGGCGATGATTATCGTTGATTCAATCACTCGTCTTTTGCCCGGCGCTTTGGGCAACGCGGAATCGGCAAAATTTGAATCACATTCGCGAGCGGGAATTTTGGAACATCCGCAGTATACCCGTCCGGAAAAATTAGAAATAAATCATAAAAATTACCGCGTGCCAAAAGTTTTATTGTCCGGCGACCATAAAAAAATTGAAGCATGGAGAGAAAAGAAAAGTAAAAAATCAGTTAACTAGTTGCTTGGTTAATTAGTTAATCAGTTGTAAATGCTTTGAGGTTTTACAACTGATTAATTAATTAACTGATTGACCGTATTTTATGATTATCTTAGGCATTGAAAGTAGCTGCGACGAAACCGCGGCAAGTTTAATTGAAGCTAAAGGCGACAAAATAAAAGTCGTCTCTAACGTCGTGTCTTCACAGATAAAAATTCACGCGCCATATGGCGGTGTTATCCCGGAACTTGCCGCGCGCAACCATATTAAAGATATTCTACCCGTCATAGATGAAGCCTTGTATAACTCTGCTATTATCCCCTCCTTGCGAGGAGGGGTCAGGGGTGGTGGGCATTTTTTTTTATCCGCACAAAATATAAAAATGAGACAAAAAATTATTGACCGCGTTGATTTAATTTCTATTACTACCGGCCCCGGGCTTGTCTCTTCGCTTTTAATCGGCATTGAAACCGCCAAGGCGCTCGCCTATGCCTGGCAAAAGCCGCTTATCGGCATCAATCATTTGGCCGGACATATTTATGGCAACTTTATCGGCAATATAAAAAAAATTGAATTTCCCGCGCTTGCCTTGGTTGTCTCCGGCGGACACACGGAATTGATTTTGATGCGCGGCCATTTTAAATTTAGACTTTTGGGTCAAACGCGCGATGACGCGGCGGGCGAAGCATTTGATAAAGCGGCTAAAATTTTAAATCTCGGCTATCCCGGCGGACCGGCAGTCGCTCAAAGAGCGACGGAAGTTACGAATTACGAATTAAAAATTACGAAAATAAGATTACCAAGGCCGATGATCAATGACGATAATTTTGATTTCAGTTTTTCCGGACTTAAAACCTCTCTGCTTTATCAAGTGCAAAAGGACGCTGACTGGAAAAATAAAACTTCGGCTTATTGCGCCGAGTTTCAACAGGCGGTGGTTGATGTTTTGGTTGCCAAAACTATTAAAGCAGCCAAAAAATATAAAGTGAAAACCGTGATGCTTGCGGGCGGCGTGGCGGCGAATTTGGAACTGCGCGAGCAACTGGGACGCGCGGTTAAAACCGAATTGCCGCGGATAAAATATAATATTCCGGATTTAAAATATACCACCGATAACGCGGCGATGATTGCCGCAGCCGGATACTTTCTACATAAAAGCACGAAAACATTAAAGCACGAAAACATTAAAACAAAACAACTAATAAAAGTTGACTGTAATAAAAAATTATAAAGTAATCTGCGTTAATCAGTTAAATCAGTCTAATCCGTGTTCTATTATTTAAGCGGATATTGACAAATTAAAATTTTTGCCTTACGCTATATTATTGACTTTGATCTTTAAACCTAAAAAAAGGAGAATAATAATGAATCAAGTAATGACAAGACTGGTGGTATTATTTTTCGTTTTATTTCTGCAAGGTTGTGCTGCCGCTCCCCATTTCGTTTCTACTGATGTTTATAAAAGTAATAAAGATAAAATCATAGAAACAAACAAAACGCTTGTTGAATCCGCAAAAACTTACCAGCTAAACGAGCAACAGGCACGGGAACGGGCGCAAGCGCGACAACAAATTGCTTTGGCAGAAATAAATAATGCAGCTAGCGCTATTAAAATAATTAGCGCTGACGGCATAATGGGCGGATTTCCCGTCATCTTTATCAACGACTCCCGTCGGGCAAAAACCATAATTATCAAAAAAACTTCCGGCGATTTAAAAGGATATCGTTGGACATTTTCTATCCCGGCAGGTAGATTTAAAGAATATAAACTCGAAAAAGACACTTACCATCTGGAATGGACGACGGAAGATAGCGGCAGTAAATATCCAACCAACGGGCCAGCGATTTTCGAAGTTAGGTCTGACGCCAATTTCTTCTATGACCAAACGGAAAAAAGTTACCACGGCGGTTATCGACTAACTGGTTATTGAAGATTTTTATTTAAAAAAATAAAGGGAAGCTTTTTTTATGCTTCCCTTTTTGCTTACAAAAAATTATAATGCTTCACCGGTTCCCCCGCTTCCTCCGCCACCAGTTCCACTCAGCGCGTCCAACACAAAACTAATAATCGCATACGCGGCGACAATGACAATCAGGCCGATAATGGCGTTGCGGATTTCATCTTTAGCTTTGCGCACCTGATCATCGTTTCCGGCCGCGCTCATCCACAAATATCCGCCGTGAATCATATAAACCAAAAATATTATCCCTAAAATCGCCAAGAATCCATTAATTATCGTGGCCGCTACGCCACTAATATCATTGCCGCTCGCTTCCGAATCATAACCCGCTTTTTCTCCCAACCGATTTAACAAGCCTTTGGCGGACATCTCTCCGCTTCCGGTGCCGATTTCTCCCGCCGGATCATTCTCCGCAAATACCAGATACGGAATTAAAACCACACTCAATAAAGAAGCGATGAATAAAATATTTTGCCATTTTATTTTTTTTACCAATTGCGCCATAAATTTAAATTTTATAAAGTTTTGTTAAGCCCGGATAACGCCCCCAATACAAAATAAGTAATCGCGTAAGCGCCTACCAGTATTATCAAACCGATAATCGCGTCTCTAATTTCTTCTTTGGCTTTGGAGACATGCTCTTCATTGCCGCGCGCGGTCATCCAAAGATAACCGGCGTGAAGCAACAAGCCGATTAAAATAACGCCGACGATGGCGAAAAAAGCGCCAATTATTTGCCCGACCAAATCAACATAATCGCCGACGCTCGCTTTGGAAGTGTCAAACTGAGCCGCGTTTCCGGCTTGGCGCAAATTATTCATTATGCTTTCCGGCCCTTCGCTTGCCGCCAGCGCTTGTGAAGTTATCATTAAAAAAATAAACAATGCCGGCATAACGATAAACTTAATAATATTTTTCATAATCCTAAAATAAAATTCGTAATTTTAAATTCTTAATTTGTGATTAATGTCATCCCCCATATCCCGTATATTCCGACCATAACGTAACAACCGCTGCGGAAATAATGTAGCCGCTGGCTAAAATTACCGCGGAAATTATCACGTTGCGGATTCTTTTTCTCGCGCTGGAAACTTTGTCGCTGTCTCCCTGCGCGGTCATATATTCATAAGCCGCCAAAGCAATTTGGATTATAATCGTTACCCCCAAAAAAGCGCTCCAGGCAAGCAAAAATCCGATATAGCCCACTAAATGGCTGGCGGGCAAATCTTGATAGCCGGTGACATTGGAAAGTTGAGATAAATTATTGCCGAAACTGTTGCTGAACACATCGGCGGAGGCGGGTAAAATTTTAAAAAAGTCAATCATAATTTATTTATAAATATCGCCGGCCAAAAAAGTGATTACCGCCGCGCTTAATAAATAGGCGGCCATGACGATTAAAATTCCAATAATACCGTTTTTAATCCAGGCTTTGGCCGTTTTTACTTTTGCTTGATCGCCGCCGGCGCCGCTCATAACAAAATAGCTGATCAAAGTAATCAGGAGCATAATTACGCCCAAAAAAGACAAAACATATTGAATGGCAGTCCCGATAGTCGCCGGTAAATTTACTTTGGCCGTGTTATAGCCGGCCGCGTTTTCACCGGCGATTTTTTTTAAGCCGCTGAAATCTTCAAAACTGGCCGCGAGCGCGGGCTGAGCGATTAAAAAAAACGTCAAAAATATTGTTAATATGATTTTGGAAAAAAACATAGTGCGAGCGAGCGAGTAAATGATTTTATTTTAAAGAGTTAATAATCGCCGTACCGATGTATCTGGTGATTAAGTAAGCGGCGATCACGATCATCAGGCCGATGGAAGAATTGGTAAAAATTCCGATCGCTTTATTTACTTTGTCATCGCTTCCACCCGCGGTCATCCACAAAAATCCGCCGTAAATGATTAAAATTAAAAAAACGACGCCGACAAAAGAGAGCGCCGTATTGACCAAGCTGCCGATGGTTAAAACCAAATCCGCTTTTTTAATCCCCGTGTTGTTAAAAGCGGTGGCGGCGGTATCGTCCAAACCGAAATTTCCGGCGGCGGAGGCTACAATAGAGACGCTTAAAACTCCGCTTAATATAAAAATAAAAACTAACAAATTTAAAACTAGTTTCCGCATACTGAACGCAAATTAATTATGTTAACTGCTGAATATTTTACTTTTCTGTCATTCCTTATTCTTTGTCATTCCCGCGTAGGCGGGAATCCCTGCCTACCGGCTCGCCTCGTTGAAGCTCCGGCGAAGCGGGCAGGAGGTCAAACTTATTTTGACATTGTTTTATCGCATCTTAGATTCCCGCTTTCGCTCGCCTCGCTGAAGCTCCGGCGAAGCGGGCGGGAATGACAATAAAACAAGGAATAATAGACATATAGTCTTTTTACCGAGCCTCTGATTCATTCCGAGGATCAGAAGCTCAAAAAAATACCAAGGATATTTACGTCGTTGCTGACACTAAAGCGTTAATAACGAACCGCGCGATGCCGAAAGCGGCCAAGATAATGATCAAACCGATAACACCGGCTGACATTAACTTTTTCGCTTCGTCCACTTTATCTTGATTGCCCGCCGCGATCATCCATTTGAATCCGCCGGCCAAAATCAAGACCACCGCGATGATACCCAAAAATCCTAAGAGGATATTAATCACGTTAGCCGCGATTTCGCGCGGGTCTTTCTTGCCTAATTGAATATCATTTTCAATGCTGTTAGCGACATCGTTACCGCCCCAATAAGTATTGGAATCTACCGCTGCGCTACCGCCGCTACCTCCCACTACCGCCGCGCTAGCGACTGTAGCCAAGGAAAAACAAAATACGGTAATAACCAATGAGGCTAAAAGATTTTTTAATATTTTTTTCATAACTCACCTCCTTAATTTAAATTTAAAAAATTAGATATTTGATATTAGATATTGAATATTTAATACTGTGGATTTAAAAGTTCCGCCAATATCCTAATATCTTAATATCCAATATTTTGCTCATGTGCCGCAAGGCACTGCTAAATTTAATTTTTTACTTCTTACTTTTCTAACTTCTTACTATACAGTCGCGCTAATCAATGCCTGAATTACAAACCGCGCGATACCGAACGCCGCCAAGATAATCACCAAACCGATAACGCCGGCGGTCATTATTTTTTTCGCGGTGCCGGTTTTATCTTCATTGCCCGCGGCGGTCATCCACATAAAGCCGCCGATTAAAATCAAGACTACCGCGATAATACCAAGGAATCCTAAAATTACGTTTATCACGTTCGCGGCGATTTCGCGGGGGTCTTTAATGCTTAAACCGGCCTTGTTGGCGATATCGCCAGGAGTGTTGGTTTTACCTGCTTCTCCATTCCAATAACCTCCCCAGGCTGTATTTTCATTAATGGGGGTAGTTGCGGTAGCCGCCGAGACCGGAGCAATCAGCGCCAAACTGAAAACCGGCGCCATCACGAGCAAGGCAACAAAGATTGCCAAAAATTTTTTCATAAATTTTTACCTTATTGCCTGATAAAAACTATCAACAATGACTTGATGATGCCATTATTTTTAGTTTTATTCGGCAAGTTTATATAAATTAAGTTATTAACAGCTGGTTATTTATATTTTACCACAAAATGCTTTTTATGGCCAAATTCATCACCCATATTTCATATCATATTTCTTTAACAGCACTACATAAAACTTAATTGAGATATTAGAATATTGAGATATTGGATATTAAATACAATGGATTTATTAATTTTGCAAATATCCTAATATCATAATATCCAATATCCCTATAATTTTATTTTAAAAATAACCAATTCCCTGTTCTCATAACTTTTCTCAAAATCATCTTTCAGGTTGGCAAATACTTTATACAGCCAAGCGTCCGGCTTATTGGGAATAATAATCGTTTCCGCGCCCAAAATATTTTTTAAAGCGTATTTTACGCCGCGCAGTTCCTGCCGCGGGCTAAGTTCCAAACACGGCCATTCGCGCGGGCAATAAACTCCCCGATAGGCGATATTCGCCCAGGTATAATAAATATCGTGATTATATTCGTATAAAAATGTCGGGTCGTATGCGGTCAGATAGCGGTTATAGCTGTCATAAAAAAACAGCTGCGGGAACATTGACCAAATCGGATAAAAAACAACCGAATCTTGGGGCGTATTATTTATCAGCCACTCGCCCGCTTCCTGATAATAAATATCTTTATCGTTTTGATTGCGCTCGCGTAAAGTTCCAAAAACGGAAAACAAATTGTAACCGGCAAAAACGGCAATTACGCCATAGATAAAAATTAATACCAAGCCGGTTTTTACTTTTTGGTTTATAAATTGCCGGGCGATTTGCCAATCCGCTGAACGCGCCGTAGTATCAAACATCACGGCGATAAATAAATAACCGAACGGCAGGAAATATTCGGTACCGCGCGGAATGACTAGCGCGATTAAAAACCACACCAAACTGATAAAAAACAAAGCGAGTTGCAAACGGCTGCTTTTTTTATCCGAAAATAATTTGCCAAACAACGCGACGGCGATGATATAGAAAGCTAAAACAATAATATTGTAATGTAAAAAGTCGCCAAAACCATGCGCTTGCAGTTCGGAGCCGATGTTTAAATCCACGCCGCTGAATTTTAAATAATATATTTTGACAAAAGTAACATACATTACATAAATATAATTTAAAGATTCGGGGTGCAAAATCACGCCTAATATCGCCGCTGCCAAAAAAACCGCCAAAAGTTTAACATTAAACCGTCGTTCAAAATACCAATCAACCGCCAAAAAAACCGCCAGGATTAAAAATGCGACCGGCGCCAGCTGATAAGTTAAAACATACAAAATTAATGTGATAATCAGCGGCCAATATTTTTTTTGCAAAGTAAAATAAAAACAAAGCGTTAAAAAAGCGATTGACAGCACAAACGGCCGTTCAAAGAGCAGGCGAATGGTAAAAGTGGCGGAAGAAACAAAGAGCAAGAATGTCCAGACAAACGGATAAAATATTTTTAACTGTTTTAAAATAAAATAAAACGCCGTAAACACCAAAGCGGCGCAAACGGCGGACCATATTTTCGCGCCCCAGATGATACCGCAAAATTTTATAAAGACGGCGGCGATAACATGGTACAGCCACCATAAATCAACCGGCGCGGAGGTTAAAAAATGAAACGGCACCCAATTTCCAACCAGAGTAAAATTTCCGCTTTGCGTCATCAAATAACTGTGTTTGCTGTGGTAATAAGGGTCGTCGGTGCCGAGCAACCCGACGTGCATCGCGTGCCAGCCAAAAAAAATGGCGAAAAATAACACAAAAACGGCGACGTATTTTAATAAATCTTTGTTAAACATTTAACTTATGAATTTATATTTGATAAGCGTAAAAATCGCTTCCCAACCGTCTTTAAGTTTTATTTTTTTTCCCTGTTGGACGGTTCGGGGACAATAGTTTATCGGCACTTCCTTGATGGCTATTTCTTGGTTGGCGATTTTGGCGGTCACTTCCGGTTCAAACTCAAATCTTTTCGCGCGCAAAGAAAAATTTTTTAATAAATCGGCGCGAAACGTTTTGTAGCAAGTTTCCAAATCGGTGAGTTTAAGGCGGTAAAGTAAATTTGCAACCAAAGTCAGCGCCAAAACTCCCCAATAATATTTAGAGTGTTTATTGCCGGGGCGTAAAAAACGGGAACCGTAAACGACTTGGAATTCACCCGACAAAATCGGCGCGATTAACGCGGGATAATCAACCGGGTTATATTCCAAATCTCCGTCTTGGATTAAAATAATATCGCCGCTCGCCGCTTTTATTCCTTGCCGGACCGCCGACCCTTTACCTTGATTTTGCGGCGAATAAATTATGGTATATTTTTCTTCCAGTGTTTTCAATAAATCAATTGTCTCTTTTCCCGAACCGTCGTCCACGATGATAATTTCTTTCTCCACTTCGCCCAAATTAATCGCCGCCACTCTTTTCAATACCTCCGGAAGA
>JBAYGB010000021.1:0-9993 GCA_041666885.1 Patescibacteria group bacterium
TACTCGGGATTGGGACTCTAACCTCCGCCCGAGGCGGATGCGCCTTGGGCGCAAACTGAGCTATACACCCTTAAATTCAAGAAAATAAAAGAATTGCTGTCATTCACGCGACCTTGCCTACCGGCAGGCAGGTCACATTTATTTTTAGATTCCCGCTTTCGCGGGAATGACAAATTAAAAATATTTCTACTTTTTTATTTTCTTGTTTCATTATATATTTACACCGGCAACTTGGCAAGTTTGTTTTTAATGGCGGCGATTATTTCCGTTTCCGCGTCAATCAAAGGCAAGGAGCATGAAGCTTTGGCTGAATTTTTTGAACCGGTCGCTTCGTAGTCTTTACCCAAAATCTGAGCATTGATATTACGCGTAGTATGGATGCAAAAATCAGTCTGGTTTGTTTCCTGTTCTATCATAAGCACGATTACTTCCGCTTCGGGAATATTGACCACCAATTCTTCAACCACTTCATTCAAACAATCGGCGTTGCCGCCGCTTTTGGCAAAATCAACTTTATTCAAAGACGACCAGATTAACTTTCCATCCAGGTCGCTTTTTAAACGAGCCAGCGTTCGGCCCCAAAGTTTCAGCGTGCTGAAGTCGCGGCTTTGATAAAGATTGCGGACAATCGTTTCCCGGTCGGCGCCCAAAGCAATTAATTTACTCGCGGTTAAAAGGGTGTTTGGCGTTAACGCGCCGGTTTTAAAACTTTTGCTTTCGGCAAAAATGCCGGTCAATAAATAAGTCGCCAGTTCAGAGTCAATAACTTCCGCGGCGTAGCTATTGAACAAATCAAATAAAATTTCAGTCGTGGAAATCGCCGTGATTTTTACTTTGTTTATTTGGCCGAATTCTTCATTATGGGCGTGATGGTCAATATTGATAACCGGCGTATTAAAGAAAAAATCGGTATTGTGATGATAAATTTTGCCAAGCGATTCCAAATCCGGGCTGGAAATGACAATTACCAAATCATAGCTGTGGTTCTCCATTTGCGCCGAAACTTCTTCCGGACGGAATTGCTCGTCCTTAGGCGTGATGATGAATTCCAATCGGCCGTCTTTAATCTGATAACTGATTTCTTTGGCGGCGGCGCGGGTGGTGTCCAGAGAAATCACAAACCGATGGTCGGTTTTTACTTCGCTCTGCACTTTATTAATATGCGATAAAAAGGAAAAAATGTGCGGCGGATTAAAATTATCGGCCGCGACCGACACCTGTTTATCCATTTTTTTTAAAAATAAATAAAGCGCCAAAGCGGACGCGACCGCATCGCCGGTATAATCGCGGCGAAAGGTTATTAATATTTTTTTTGCTTTTTCAATTTGATCAATAATTTGCTGGTCTTCGGTCAACATAAAATGTGATGCTAATCTGCTAATAAATGCTAATCTACTAATTGCGAATGTAGACAGACATCATAGTATTATAAAATGGATGAGGAAGTTAGACAATGCAAGCGAATGGGGATAAATTAAAAAAGCATGAGTAGCGACAAGCAAGCTAGGCAGTATAGCGGAGATTAAAAATGGTGTCAAATATATGATTTTTTTTAAAATAACCCCCCCCAATCAGATGACGGAGGGTAATAAGAATAAATAACTAACTAAAAAAAGAGTTTTTTAAATTTCAAGAAAGTAACTTTCTTTCAGAACAAATACACCCGCAACTTATTAAAATAATAAATATCAATACAAACCACAAATTTTTTGTTAGGTTTTGGTTACTTAAAAGGATTGACAAAAGAAAGCAATGGTAATATAATATTAGTGCTCTTTATATTACACACGCCACTTATTTAGGATGTATTTCATGTCCAAAAATACAAAGATGAAAGGCTTAAGAAATGAAGACATTAATTGTAACTCCAAAAGGAATGAATAAATTGCGCGAAGAAGTAGAATCTTTGCGCGGGCAAATGGCAAACCTGCAGGGGCAAACTGCAGAGATAATGGAAGTGGGAGGCAACCAATGGCATGATAATGCTTCTTTTGATCAACAAGGAGTTGATCTCCGTCGTTTAAATGCTAAATTGAAGGAAACTCAGGAAACTATATCAAGGGCAACCATTGCCAGCCCCCCTGACGCCCCTATTTTTAAAGTTGAGATTGGAACTTGCGTAAGGTTTTACAGGGGAGAAGAACAGGAACCTCATGAATTAGTAATTGTCGGCTATGGCGAATCTGACCCTGATAATGGTCTATATGCTTATGATACACCCTTTGCTTCCCAATTTATAGGAAAAAGGCCGGCGGATGAATTTTTAGACGATACCAGACACACTAAAGAAATCATTTATATTCTTTCTGTTCAGTTTGCACCTGAAGTATTTACAACATAACGGTGGTTTTATGGATATGACAAAGCCCTCGCGAAGTTTCAGAGGGCTTTTTTTATTTGATTATACTTTGAATTTTTCGCTGTATTTCTACCAGAGGCAAGGAACCGTTTATAATTAAATCAGCCATCTGCTTCAAATCTGATAACTCAAAATTCATCCATTCCTGCCGTAATGTTTGGCCAACATCAATAACTCGATCATCCTTTCTATCTCTTACGCGCATACGTTGAGCGCGCATTTGTTCGTCAGCCCCCACAAATAAAAATAGATTTGGAAGAGATGTATGTTTGAGAGCATCAACTTCCGCACTGAATCTAATTGAATCAACGATTGCAATTTTGCCTCGTCGTACCACTTGGTTAACTAAAGGGAATATTTTTTTTGCCAGTGCCCCATGTCCCATTCGTTTGCGCCACTCATCGCCGATTATTTTTAAATTTTTGCGGGTGACATCTAGACCCCTCCTTTTCGCTTCCGCGCGCAAAAGATCAGAAAGAACAAATACTGATACATTACAACTTCCGTATATATTACGAATTACATTCGTAACTTCACCTTTGCCCGAAGCTATCGGACCGCTAATCATATATATCATGATATGTGCTCCTTTGTTTTTCTATTTTATTTTTTTGTCTCCATTAATAAATCTCGGTACGGCTTATTTATTATATCATCTTCGCTTAGACCAAATTTAGCGGCGTAAGAATCCAGCATTTGTAGAGCAGAGACTTCGTCATTGGATTTTAATTCCAACTCTATAAAGTAGCCTAATTTTTTTATAAAGTCAACTGTTATCTCAACACCATGTATTTTATATTTTTTTCTCCATTTCACAACAGTTATAAGTTTTTTATATTCTAAATCTTGTAATAATTCATTTATTTTTTCAACCTGTTCGGTGATATCAACATCAACTTCTTTTTTCCAGAATTTTTTATTTTTTTTCATTTCTTTTGTTGTAGCTGGCTTGTATGTTAACTCCGATTTTTCCGTAGTTGTGCGTATACGCAAACACTCTCTTGTTTTCATGAAATTTTTGTCAGGTCGTGAATAATAGGTGTCAGCTTCCTTTTTTTCACCTAAATATTTAGCACCGGTTTTTTTTAGCACGTTTATAAATTTTTTAATTTTATTTTGAGGTATACGATATTTAACCTCAACTTCTTTTACTCGTGAAACCATATTATTTAATTTAGTAAATCATTAATACTTTTCCAACATTTTTTAGAACTTTCCCCCATGGCATCATTTAATTTTTTGTTTTCTACTAGTTTTTCAAGACAATGTTTTGCATTCTGTTTGGGAATTTTCCAAAAACGGACGAGCTGCTTAGCGTCTGGCAAAGGATTATCAAAAACATCATTTAGATATCTTTGATAATAATAGCGCGGGATTGTTTGAATGTCTTCAGAATTTTTTGGCATGAGAACATGTTGGTCATTATTTTTTTGCGAAGCCTTAACGGCAGCTTGTATTAACTCAGAAATATTATAGTAAAAATAAAATTCATGACCCTCACGATTCAACCACTCATTAAATGAAGCTTTACCTTTTTTGTCATCTTTTTTTATATTTTTAAAAAATTTTTGCATTACTTCATCAGTCATATTGTCGAAATCAAGCCCATCGTCAAAAATATACTCGTTATCTCCCAAAACCCCGCTGCTATATTCACCAGCTATTTCCTCCGCAAAGGAATTTAAATGAGTTTTAATAAAAGTTTGCTTTATCCCTTCTTCCATGTTTACCCATTGCGTTTTGGTAATATATAACCCCAGATCGCCATGCCGCAATAAATGGTCGCGCGCTGTTATATAGTGGCGTTGTATTTCACATATAAATCCTATCGGGGCCTCCACAATCAACTCTTCGTCACTATTAATATCTCGTGGGGATATTTTTTTCCCTTTCTGCCATATTTTTACATCTTGCAATTTATTTTTATAAAAATCAGGTGAATTTTCTATGAGATAAGGCGCGGCCTCTTTTATAAAATTACGCCAAGCTGGCCGTATGTATTTCGTTTGGTGTGGTGTATTAAGGTTTTCTGAAGGAGCGGCCACGTCACGGTAGCCTACTGCTCCTTCGGGTGCGAGAACCCGAGAAATTTCTTGCAAGGCTTGATTTATACTTTTGCGCCCACCATCATAAGAACCTACCTCATGAAAAACAGAAGATATATTAATAGCCGAAAAAGAATTATCATTAAAAGGAAGTTCTTGCGCTTGTCCTATGGATATAATAGCGTTTTGTTTTAAAGCCTTTAGATGTTTTTTCCCCGATTCTGAATGACGTTCTTGTTTATTAATAAATTCAATGGCGTCAACGTCAATTTCAGTGTTTACATGCTGTTTCGCGTAGTCTCTCCAGATTTCTAAAGTAGACCCTCCACCTGGTCCGATTTCAAGGATACGAATATTCTTTTTATCTTTTTTTATATTTTCTACGCCAGGCAGAAGATTTTTATCAAGCGCGTCTGTAATGAGAAATGATTTTTCATCAGCGTGCTCATTTGTAACTTCCAGATACTTTTCTGCCTCTTTTTCTGAAGGAAAGTGATTGCTTTGTTTGACGTTTTCTTTTATAGGGTAAGAGTTTGTGAGGTTAATTTTTTCCATACAATAAATAGTTTTTTTACAGTATTCGTATTTATTATCATATACTTTTGATTTTTTTGCAATGCGCGCGATACTTTTATCCGCAGTATTTTTATATTTTATCCTTGCCAATCATGGTTAAATCTGGTAGTTTTATATTAGAGTAATATTATTTTATTGTCATTCCCACTTTCGCAGGAATGACAGAAAAGGTTATGAGCAAAGAACTTCCAAAAACATATACACCCGAGGCGTACGAGGACGCAATCTATAAAAAATGGGAAGAGTCCGGATTTTTCAATCCGGATGTTTGCGTTGCGAAAAAAGTTTGCAATCAAAACGCGGAGCCGTTTACCATTGTTTTGCCGCCGCCAAATATTACCGACAAATTGCATTTGGGGCATATGGTAATGGTGGCGGTGTCCGATATTTTAATCCGGTATAACCGGATGCGCGGTAAACGCGCGCTCTGGATTCCGGGAACCGACCACGCGGCAATCGCGACGCAAAACGTGGTGGAAAAAAAATTATGGAAAGAAAAACATCAAACTCGCCACGATCTGGGACGGGAAAAATTTTTGGCGGAGGTTTGGCAGTTTGTAAAAACAACGCAGGCAACCATTATCCATCAGTTGAAAAAAACCGGCGCGTCGCTGGACTGGTCGCGCGAAGCCTTTACTTTGGATGAAACGCGGCAGGCGGCGGTCAAACAGATGTTTATTGACATGTATAATGAAGGCGTAATTTATCAAGGCTATCGCGTGGTTAACTGGTGCCCGCGCTGCCAGTCAACTCTGGCCGATGATGAGGTGGAATACAAAAAAGAAAAGGGAAAGTTATATTGGTTAAAATACGGTCCGTTTATTTTGGCCACTTCGCGGCCGGAAACAAAATTGGGCGATACGGCGGTCGCGGTTTATCCGGGCGACGAGCGGTACAAAGATATGGTCGGCAAAAAATATCAAATCCCCGGCGTTTTGGGCGAATTTGAAATTACGGTCGTGGCGGATAGAGCGGTTGACCCGAAATTCGGCTCCGGCGCGATTAAAGTTACGCCGGCGCATGATTTTACCGATTACGAAATTTCCCAGCGGCACGGCATCACGATGAAACAAATAATAAATGAAGAGGGAAAAATGATGGCTAATTGCGGGAAATACGCCGGATTAACGACGGCTGAGGCGCGCGCGGCGATTGTCAAAGATATGGAAGATATCGGTTTGATTGATCATATTGAAGAGGGCTACGAACATAATTTGGCTGTTTGCTATCGCTGCGGCACGACGATTGAACCCCTGCCGTCAAAGCAATGGTTTGTGGCGGTTGATAAAAAAATAAAAAAATTGGGCGGCAAATCGCTGAAAGAAAAAGCGATTGCCGTTGCCAAGTCGGGCGAAATTAAATTTGTGCCGGAGCGTTTTACCAAGCGGTATTTGGATTGGATGGAAAATTTGCACGATTGGTGCATCTCGCGGCAAATTTGGTTTGGACATCAGATCCCAGCTTGGTATCGTAAAAATGCAGAATGCAGAATGCAGAATGCAGAATGCAAAGACAAAGGAGTAGAGATTACTTATTATGTGCACGGGACAACTTTGGATAATGAGCAAGAAAAAGCGTCAGGGCATTATGATGTTGAATTGTCAGAATTAGGAATTAGACAGTCGCATGATTTGAAGGATTTGGTAAAAGAGGAAAAATTTGACGCAGTATTTTGTTCTGATTTGAAAAGAGCAGTCGCGAGCGCGACTATTGCTTTTGGCGATAAATATAAAATTATTCAAGACAAACGATTACGCGAATGCGACTACGGCGATTTGACCCGCGGCGATAATAAAAAAGTGGAAGCAATGGAGAAAAAAATAATTAATCAGCCGTTTCCAAATGGGGAGAGCTATCGTGACGTGGAGAATAGAGTGCGCGAATTTTTGGCCGAAGTAACAGATAAATATGCTGGTAAAAAAATAGCCATTGTCGCTCATAAAGCGCCACAGTTAGCGATAGAAATACTATTAAATAATAAAACTTGGGAACAGGCGATAGATGAAGACTGGCGCAAACAAAAAGCCTGGCAACCGGGCTGGAAATACGAATTGAAAGAACTGGTTTATGTCGGTGAAGAAAAACCCGGCGAAAATTGGACGCAGGATTCAGACGTTTTGGACACTTGGTTTTCATCCGGCATGTGGACGTTCAGTACTTTGGGGTATCCAAAAAAAACAAATGACTTAAAAACTTATCATCCGACGCAAGTATTAGAAACCGGCTACGAAATTATCACCCTTTGGGTATCGCGCATGATAATGATGTCGCTGTTCGCGATGAATGAAATTCCTTTTGCCAACGTTTATCTGCACGGCATGGTGCTGGACGCGCAAGGCAAAAAAATGTCCAAGTCCAAAGGCAACGGCATTGATCCGCTGGAAATGATTCAAAAATACGGCACCGACGCGGTGCGCATGTCGTTGATTGTCGGCAATACGCCGGGTAACGATACGCGCATGTCCGAACAAAAAATCGCGGATTTTAGAAATTTCGCCAACAAACTTTGGAATATCGCGAGATACATAATAATGCAGAATGCAGAATGCAGAATGCAGAATGATAAAAAAATTAATGAGAAGGATTTAACTTTGACTGACAGATGGATTTTGGGGAAAATGGAAGAGTTGATAGTTTATGTTTCTACTGATATTGAAAATTTTCGTTTTTCGCAAGCCGGCGAACGGCTGCGCGATTTTACTTGGAACGATTTGGCGGATTGGTATTTGGAAGCGGCTAAATTTGAACATAATGAAGCAAAAAGTTTAATCTTAAAAAATATTTTGGCAGATTTATTAAAACTATGGCATCCGTTTATGCCGTTTGTGACTGAAGCGATATGGTCGGAGATGGGGAGTGATAATCTTTTAATGGTGGCGCCTTGGCCCAAAGAAAACGATTTGGCGATTCAAGAAAAAGAAAATGAAAACTTTATAATTATAATCAACATTATCAAAGTGATCCGCAATTTGCGTTCGGAATACAAAATCCCGCCGACGCAAAAAGTGAAAGCGGTTATTTACGCCGGCGCCCAGCTTGAATTATTGCAAAGCCAGGCGGAACTGATAAAGAATTTGCGCACCGGCATCGGCGAACTGGAAATAAAACCGGCGGGAGAAAAATTGCCGCAAGCGGCGTTCGCGGCGGTTGACAAAATAGAAATTTATATCCCGCTCGCCGATTTGGTTGATTTGGAAAAAGAAAAAGCGCGGATGGAAAAGCGGGCGCAGGAATTAAATCAATTGATAAAAAGTTTGGAAAGTAAATTAGACAACGAAGAGTTCGTTAAACGCGCGCCCAAAGAAATCGTGGAGGCGGAAATCGCTAAACTGGAAAATTACCGCGCGGAGCATAAGAAGTTGAAGGAGCAGATGAAGCACTTAAAATAATCGCCTAACGCAAGTACCTCATATTTGTCATTCCCGCGAAAGCGGGAATCTAATATACGAAAAAATAATGTTAAATTTGAGATTCCCGCCTTCGCGGGAATGACACAACTTTCTATGGTTAAAGTGCAAAAACACGGCGTCATTTTGGAACCGACTCGTTTGGATTTTGAAAATCAGTCGGTATTTAATCCCGGCATTTGGCAGGAGGGCAACACCGTCCATGTGATTTATCGCGCTTTGAATAAAAATCATGTTTCTTGTTTGGGCTATGCGCGGCTAGCGGGTCCGACCAAAGTCGTGGAGCGCTGGCAGGAGCCGTTTAAATGTCCGCGCCACAAGTACGATAAAATGGGCGTGGAAGATCCGCGTATCGTTAAAATCAATAATAAATTTTATTTAACTTACACGGCGCACGACGGCCAAAACGCGGTAGTCGCTTATTCTTACGGCGAAGATTTGTTTAAATTGCGTGACGGCGGAATAATCAGTCCGCAATTCAGCTATGACGTCGCGGCCAAATATTTTGACGACCGAAAATTAAAAGATAAATATTTCTTTTTCAAATCGTATTATAAAGACACAGTCGCCCGCAGCGTCAAACTATGGGACAAGGACGCTTTTTTTTGGCCGGAAAAAATCAACGGCCGCTTCGCGCTCGCGCATCGCATTTTGCCGGACATGCAATTAGTTTATTGCGACAACCTGAAACAATTGAAAGACCAGAATTTTTGGAAAAATTATTTGCGGCGATTATCCAATTTTGTGGTATTGGAAAGCAAATACGGTTTTGAAGGGCGCAATGTGGGCGGCGGCTGTCCGCCGATTAAGACCAGACACGGCTGGCTTTTAATTTATCACGCGGTGGAGCCGCTGAATAAAGGCCGCATTTATCATGCCGGCGCGGCGCTTGTGAGTTTAAGCGATCCGACCCGGGAAATCGCCCGTTTGCCGCACCCATTGTTTTCGCCGGTGAAACGCTGGGAGAAAAAAGGCTTGATCCATAACGTGGTTTTTCCAACCGGCACGGCAATGTTCGGCGATAGACTTTATATCTATTATGGCACCGCCGATACCAGTATCGCAGTCGCGAGCGTTAATTTGGGGAGTTTAGTAAAAGAGTTGTTGAAGTATAAAAAATAAAAAAGTATTATTAAAATTCTCGCCGTAAAGGCGGGATTTTTTTATTTTTAGAGCTAATTTTTAACTCGGTAAAAATTGAATTTTTAAGGCAAAAATGATAAAATAAAAGAAAGAAAATTACTTATGGTTAAATCAAAATCCCCATGCATTCTATACGTCGGCACGTTTCCGCCGCGCGAATGCGGCATCGCCACTTTTACGCAGGATTTGGTGGATGCGATAGATAAAGAGTTCGCGCCCGGATTAAAAAGCAAAATTTTAGCGATTAATGACAATGGCACTTCTTTGTATAATTATCCGCGTAAAGTTTGCTGCCAAATAAACGAAAGCGAGATGGAGCATTATTTGCGGCGGGCGAAAGAAATCAACGCGGCGCCGGAGATAAAATTAGTCAGCATCCAGCACTAATACGGAATTTACGGCGGCGATGACGGCAGTTATCTTTTGCCGTTTATGGAACTGTTAAAAAAGCCGGCAGTCGTGA
>JBAYGB010000022.1:0-9689 GCA_041666885.1 Patescibacteria group bacterium
AGCGTTTTCAGCCGATAATCGCCGGTTCGGAATTAGGAAATGGTTATAGCGAGCTGAATGATCCGCTGGATCAAGCGGAACGCTTCGCGGCGCAGCAGAAATTGCGTGATGAAGGCGATGATGAGGCGCAGATGGCCGATTATGAATTTGTGGAAGCGCTGGAATACGGCATGCCGCCGACTTGCGGTTTTGGTATGTCCGAACGCGTTTTTAGCTTTTTAATGGATAAACCGGCGCGCGAGTGCCAGATTTTTCCCTTACTTCGACCAAAAGATTTGGAAAAAGAGGAATCGCGAAAAGCAGACCAAACAAATATTGCGGTGGCGATTATCAATAAAGGAATTAAACTTAAAAAATGGCAAGAGATGAACGCAGTCGCGCATTTAAACGCCGCTTTTGGCGCGCGCAAAGGCAAAAAATTATTTTTTCAAGATACTATTGCGACCAAAGACAATAAAGATATAAAATTAAATATCCAGCACGCGATAATGATCAAAGAAGCAAAGTCCAATCAAGAATTAATAGAGTTGGCGCAAACGGCGAAAGAAAAAGAACTGGAAGTAGCGGAATTTACGCGCGAAATGCTGGAAACAACAGACGACAAGAAAGTTATAAAAAATACCGCCGCTAAAAATTTAGACGAAGTTGAATATCTGGGTGTTTTAGTATATGGAAAAAAATCAGTCGTAGAAGCAATTACGACAAAATTTTCATTATATAAATAATAATATGCGGATAACAATTTGCGGTAGCATGCATTTTGCGAAAGAGATGCTGGAAACGCACGCTAAAATTACGGCATTAGGCCATGATTGCATTTTGCCTGCGGTTACAAAAGAAAGCGCGCAAGATCCGAATTTGAAAGAAGATTTTGATTTTGTTTTAAAAAATGATTGCCAGATGGATCATTATAAAAAAATTGCCGAAAGCGACGCTATCCTGATTTTAAATTTTCCTAAAAATAATATTGACGGTTATATCGGTGGCGCGGTTTTGATGGAACTGGCGATAGCGAAATATTTAGGCAAGAAAATTTTTATTTTAAACGAATTGCCGAACGAAGATAGTATAAAATATATTTTTGAAGTTAAATTGTGCCAGCCGATTGTTTTGAGAGGTGATTTAACAAAAATAGATTAAATTTAGATTATGTCGGAGAATTTAGGAATAAATTTATTACAAGCACAAGAATTATTAGCTAAATATATCAAAGATTCTGTGACGAAATTACACTGCCGAGAATCAGAAGTGATTATGCGCGCGCTAGCAAAACATTTCGGTGAGGATGAAAATATTTGGGGAATTATCGGGCTATTACATGATATTGATTGGGAATTAACCAAAAATGACACTAAAAATCATTGCGTAAAATGCATTGAAATATTAAAGAACGCAGGCGGAAGCGATTATTTAATAGAAACCATAGTGTCGCACGCTTACGGCAATGAACATTGCGGCGATTATAAAGATAAAGCGCGCACGCAAAAAATAGAGCACGCGCTCGCGGCCGCGGAAACTTTAACCGGTTTGATTGTGGCATCGGCGCTGATTCAACCGGATAAAAAATTAGCCAGCGTGCAGTTAAAATCATTGCAAAAGAAATTTAAAAACAAAGCTTTCGCCGCCAACTGCAATCGGGAAATAATTTTAGAATGCGAACAAATCGGCATAAATTTGGAACAATTTTTAGAAATCGGTTTAAAAGCATTGCAAGAAATAAGCGACGAACTTGGATTATAAAAACTTTATAAACTTTCAACTTTATAACTTTAAAACTGACATATGTTAGACATAAAATTCATCCGTGAAAATACGGACAAAGTCAAAGAAGCGGCCAAAAATAAAAACATCAAAGTTGATATTGATGAATTATTAAAATTGGACGAAGAGCGCCGAACGATGCAAACAAAAATTGAAGAATTGCGCGCCGCCCGCAATGAGCTCGCCGAGTCGGGTAAAAAAGGCAAACCGAGCGCCGAGCAGATAGCCAAAGGTAAAAACATCAAAGAAGAATTGGCGGAGGTGGAAAAAGAATTTGCTTCGGTTGACGCGCAGTATCTTGAAATTTTGGAAAGGGTGCCGAATTTAACCCATCCGGCCGCGCCGTTAGGCAAAGACGATTCGGAAAATAAAGAAATCGAGCGAGTAGGGGAGCCGACCAAGTTTGAGTTTGAACCAAAGACGCATACCGAATTAGGAAAAAGTTTGGACGTACTTGATTTTGAAACTGCCGCGCAAGTATCGGGCAGCGGATTTTTTTATTTTAAAAACGAACTGGCGCTGTTGGAATTAGCTTTAATTCAGTACGCTTTTAATAAGCTGATAGGGAAGGGGTTTACGCCTTTTTCCACGCCGGATATCGCGCGCAATTTTGCGATGAAAGGCACGGGTTACAACCCGCGCGGCAACGAAGATCAAATTTATGAAATCACGGGCGAAGACGCGTCATTGATCGCCACGGCGGAAATAACACTCGGCGGCTATTTGGCGAATAAAACGATTGACGCCAAAGATTTGCCGATAAAATATGTCGGCTTTTCCCATTGCTTCCGCAAAGAAGCGGGCGCCTATGGCAAAGAATCTCGCGGACTTTATCGCGTGCATCAGTTTAGCAAAGTGGAGATGTTTATTTTCTGTCTGCCGGAACAATCGGAAGCAATGCACGAGGAAATAAAAGAAATAGAAAAAGAAATTTATGCCGAACTCTGCATTCCGTTCCGCGTCTTGGATATTTGCACGGGCGACTTGGGCGGACCGGCATATCGCAAATATGATTTGGAGGCCTGGATGCCGATGAAAAAAGATTGGGGCGAAATCACCAGCTGTTCCAATTGCACCGATTATCAGGCGCGCCGGTTGAATATTAAATATAAAACCGCAACCGGCGAAACCGGATTCGTTCATACGCTAAACGGCACGGCGGTTACTTCCAGCCGCGTACCGTTGGCGATTTTGGAAAATTTTCAAACCGCCGATGGCAGCGTCAAAATTCCAGAAGCGTTGCATAAATATTTGCCGGCAGAAATGAAAGTAATCAGCAAAAAATAATTTATTGTCATTGCGAGGCCGGAGGCCGTGGCAATCCCGTTGTCGTTTTAAATAAAGTCGGGATTGCTTCGCTCCACTCCGTTACGCTCGCAATGACAGCGTTAACTAATTCGTGGCATTCGCATAGTTGCAGAGACAACTAAATCCGCAGGAAGTATTTGTGTCAAGGGATCGCAAATCGATTAAATCCGTAATTAAGTTTTTCTATATGTCTTTTTCCAGGCGGTACTCATCCGTAAAATTTTATTCTTCCCGCAAATACAGCTCTAATCCTTTTTTTCAAAAAAAAAGAAAGAAAATCCGCCGCGTATCGCTTAAACTGAAATTATTGGTTTTTTTAGCGGTTGCGTCGGTTGCGGGAATCGGCTGGTTGTTATTTTTCAACCGCTATTTTTTTATTGATAATATTATCATCAACGGCAGTAAAAATATCGCCGAGGGAAAAATCTACGAAATCATTGAAGGGCAATTGCAAACCCGACGCTTACTATTTTTACCGCAAAAAAACATTTTTATTTTCAGCAAACGGCAGGCGAAAAAAGAAATTTTGAAAAACTTTTTTGTGGCGGATTTGAAAATAAATAAAAAATTGCCGCGCGAATTAGCCATAAGTTTTAATGAAAATACCCCGGTAGCCGTCTGGGCGGAAGGGGACGCGTATTATTACATTGATAACAATTTGGTGGTTTTGTCGCCGGTGGAGAATTTGGAATTGACCGGCCAACTGTTGATTTTAAAAAATGTTTCAGCGGATATGGAAATTAAGACGGAAGGTCTGACAAAAAAAGTAGGGGTAGGGGAGAAATACGCGCAAGCGTGCCTGAATTTAACGTCTAAATTGAAAGCCGCCGGTTTGGACGCGGAAAGCATCTGTGAAATAAACAAATCCGATGGGGAAGTGCGTTTTAATCTAAAAGCCGGCGGGACAAAATTGCGTTTTAATGTGGAGGAAGATATAGAAAAGCAACTGGAAAAATTAAAAGTTTTGCTTAGTGAAAAAATATCCAAAGACCAATTGCCAAAATTGGAATATATAGATTTGCGGTTTGGAGATAAAGTTTACTACAAGTAGTTCAAAGAATTCGCGTCAAAGGTTCGCAAAAATTATAAATATTTTAAAACTTGTTGAATTGTGATATAATAATAAAAAAGAGTAGGGGAGCAGTCCCCCGCCGTCTTAAGAAAATTTTAAAAGGTAATACCCTACCACTCAATTTTTAAATTTTAATCAATAAGCCTATGTCCGGCAAAGCAATGGAGAAATTTTTTAAAACCGTATTTGTTATCGGTATTATTTTAGCGGTTATTTTTGCGATTGGAATTTTTTTGTTGATACTGAAAATAATTTTATTATTCGTACCCGAGTTGTATATTATGGGAATGACGATAGTATAAGTATGAGACTGTGGATAAGATGACTTGTTTTATCCATTTTATTTGATATAATAATAAGTGAGTATAATATACCTTACACTCAGTTATATGCATTTACCACATTTAGACGACTTTTTATTAAACCTTCAGGTTAATAATTACTCTGACGAAACAATATATAATTACGAAAGAGATTTAACTATATTTGGTAATTTTTTAAATGAATCAAATATTAATTTTGATAAATTAACCAAGCAGGATATACTTCAATTCAAAGCTTTTTTAAATTCTATTGATAGAAAAACTTTAAAAAAGAAAAATAAGGGGAAGAAATTAAGTGCGTATTCACTAAATAGAATACTGTCGTCTTTAAGATCGTATCTTAAGTATTTAATAGAAATGGATTATTTTACTCCCCTCCCCCCAGATGCCATTAAGATGGCAAAAACAATAAAAAAGAAAGCTCAGATTGCAGAATTAGACCAACTCACTGCGCTGATTGAGTCACCTACCATTTTTGAAAAAAATAAAAATGTCGCTTTACGCAATAGAGCAATTTTAGAGGTGCTATTCGCTACCGGCATGAGAATTTCTGAAGTTGTCAATCTTAAATTAGATCAAACAGATAGAGAAGGAAAAATTTTTATCTTAGGAAAAGGAAAAAAGGAAAGATTTGTTTATTTAACCCCTAGAGCTTTTAAATATTTAAAAGAATATGTAGCTACAAGAAATAGCGATTCTGCATACGCTTTTATCCCCTATCGCGGGCTTAATTCCAATAAAAAAAACGACAAAAAAATTTCTACAAATTATCTGCAGGGAAAAATAAAGCAGTATCGCGAAAATTTAGGTATTAATGTTCCTACTTCAGCCCACTCCCTTCGACACGGTTTCGCCACTTACTTAGCAGAATCAGGGGCTAATCCGGCGGCTATTCAGATTTTATTAGGCCATGAATCGCTGAATACAACTACTAGATATGTACATGCCTCCGATAAATATGCGCAGAGAACTCATAAAAAATTTCATCCCTTAAAAAAATAACTTTTAAATATGCTTTCGTGGCGTGAAGTAGAAAATAACATAAATCAGGAGATGTCTTTTTTGGAAGATGCTCTATTGCCATCACCATATCACCAGGAGGATCCTATAAAATGTAACGACTGCCTTTTTAGACAAATCGCCATACTTATAGTGGGGGGAAGAATAAAAGTTAAAAAAATAATTTATGGAAATAATAGTGTTTGGCTGTATCGCAAAAATCCCACACCAATAGATAACGACGAAAGCAAAAAACATGGAGCGTATTGGCATTATAGCATGATCAAGATGATAGAAAATTATTTTAAAGATAGCAATTATTCCGTGCAGAATGAGCCAAATTTACATTACGGGAAAGCTGATTTAGGAATAGAAGAGCTAAGTTTATTTATTGAAATCGGAACTATTAACATCTTTAAGCTGTATAATAACCTATTTTATATGAAAAATTCTAAAATAGTTGTTATACCTTCTGACAATTATTTTATTGAATTTACTTTATGAAAGATAAAAAATTAGATGATTTTATAGTTTATTTGCAAAAAAACGCGTATACTCAAGCTACTGTGGATAATTATTATCGCGGTTTAAAAAATTTTTTAAACTATCTCCAAACAAACAACATCGCTTTTGAAGGATTTTCTTATCAAAATATAAAAAATTATAAAGAACTATTATTTGGCCAGGGCAAATCTCCTCAAAGTATAAACTCTGTGTTATTCGCGATAAAAAAATATGCCAGTTATATAAAAGCACCGCAGTTAATAGATTTAAACTATAGTGCGGATATCATGCGAGTACAAAAGAAAAAAAAGTTAAATATAATTTCAAATATAGATACATTAATACAGCATATCAAAGAAATTAACAAAAATGAAATTACAGCTTTTAGGGATAAATTAATAATAGAAATTTTATATTATGCCGGCATAAGAGCGCAGGAGTTGATCAAAATTAAAAAACAAGATATTATTAATAATATCTTAAAAATAAAAGGTAAAAATATTATTTTAAATTCCCTATTAATAGAAGACTTGAATAATTATCTGCGTTTAATAGAAATTAAAGATGATGGCTACTTATTTTTTGCTTATAGCCGAAATAATACCTTAAATAAACACCATCACCTAACTACAAGATCAATAGAAAATATTTTTAATAGATATAAAAACGTAATAAATTTAAATTTATCAATCGGAGACTTGAGGAACGCTTATTTGGTAAATCTAAAAAATCAACAGCTTAATATCAACTTTAATAAAATTTTTAATCATGTGGTTATTACGACTAACGCGGATTATTTAAAAGTAAAGTAAAAATATGCAAAAAATTTATATCGCTTCCCTATTGATTTCAGTTTCAATCATTATTGCCGGTTGCGGCGGCCAGTCAAAAAAAGACGTGGCTTGTGAAAAATTGACTGCGGACGAATGCGGCAAATATGCGGAGCAATGCGCGGTTTGCCCGGACGGCATTAATTTACCAACCCAAAGCTGCCATCCCAAGCCTTATTGCAATAATTTTAATTTTTAAGAGTAAAATACTCTTTTATTGCTTCGTCTTTCTTCATTATCTCAATATTTTTATTAACTTGTTTATAAAAACGCGGATAATGCTGGCGCGTAATAATTTTACCCCTGTATCTTTGATAATACGGGGGTTTTTGAATATGCGCGATTTCATGAGCGAGGACGCGCAAGATGCTGGCGATTTTTTTCGGTTCCCGCTTTTTCGCCGTGTATAAATCCAGTGTAATAGTTTTAGTTTTTAAATTAATCCGGCCGACGACATAACTTTTTTTCGTGTTAATTTCTTTTGTCCGGCGCATCGGGCGGAAATGCAAACCGTCCGCTTTTAAAATTTTGCAGATATGCGGAAACAGAGTTTGGATTAATTCTTCATTAGACATAAAAAAATAGTGAACAGTGAATAGTGAAAAGGGCCTAAACTATAAATTCATTCCCATTTACTATTAACTTATCACCGTTCACTAACTTATGGTAGGTAGCTTAACGGATTCACTGGAATGCCGTTCAACCGCACTTCAAAATGCAGATGCGGACCGGTGGTTAAATAGCCTGCGCCCGGCGTTCCCGGCATGCCGCCGGAATAACCGATTACCTGCCCTTGCGCTACGAATTGGTCGGTTTGCACCGCGATGTTAGACACATGCCCGTAAACCGTGGCGAGCCCGTCCCCGTGCACAACCATAATATAACTGTAACCGTAGCCGGCATTTTTGGCTTGGGCCACATAACCGGTAGCGGCGGCGCGAATCGGCGTCCCCTGCCCCGCGCGGATATCAACCGCCGGATGTTCAAATACGTGCCGATAGGGATATTCCGGATCGTGAAAATAAGCGGTGATGGTATTTTGCGGCACCGGCCAAACAAATCCTTTGTCGTCAAATTTTAAACCGCTAATTCCTTGTTGTTCCGCGAGTTTTTTGCGGATTTGTCGTTCAGCCGCGACAATGGCGGAATTGGCGCGTTCCTGTTCCGCTTTGGCGGCGGCGAGCATTTTTTGATATTCTTTTTCCGATTGTTTGGTTTTATCCAAAATATATTGCTTGTTGACTTTTTGGTCGGAAATTTCCGCTTTTTTATCCGCCAATTTTTCTTTTTGGTCTTCCAAATCTTTTTTATCGGCGTTTAAATTTTCATTTTGTTTTTCCAAATCCGCCTTGATCGCCTTTACTTTGCCCAGTACTTCTTCCAAGCTCGTATTTAAATTTTTTATGTATTCAATTTGATCTAAAAATTCAGACAGCGATTTATGCGCCAATAATATTTCCAAACTGGTTTTATCGCCATTTTGCGCGATTAGGCGCATAACCGACGCCAAGTAATCTTTTTTTCGGTTGATATCTTGTTCCGTCTCCCCTATTTCCAAAGTGGTTTTTTTTATTTCCAAAGCGGTTTTATCAATATTTAATTGCGCCGATTTGATTTCAATTTCGGTTTTGGCGATGCCGTTGTTTAAAACGGAAATTTGATTTTTTAAAGTCGCCTGTTCGCTCTGCTTCTCTTTTATTTTTTTATTCAACTCCTCTTCGCTGTTTTTATATTCTTCCAGTTCTTTTTGTTTGGCGGCGATTTGGTTTTGCAACTCGGTTATTTCCTGATTAGCCGCATCGCTCGCCGCTTGGCCAAAAACAAACTGCGGCCAGCAAAAAGCCGCGATTAAAAAAAAGACGAGTAAATTTTTTGTCTTTATATTAAGCATGAGGATAAAAAAATTGTTATCTTTTTTATTATAGCATAATCAGCAAGAAAACAAAAAAACAAGAAAACGATTATGATTTCTTGTTTGCAAAATAGCGCCCATTTTTATTAAACGCTGTTTATTTTTTGTAAACCTTTACTCCGCTGGCGGCATCTTCAACTCCATAGCCTAATTTTTCTATCGCCTGCCGAATTTTGTCCGCTTCCATGTAATCCCCCGCTTCCCGAAATTTTTGCCGGTTATCAAGCAATGCCTGCACTTCGGCGGGAATCGCAATTTTGTCAGCTTTTATTTTGGCTAATTTTAAGCCTAAAACTTTATCAAAATCAAAAGCGGTGGCGAGCGCTTCGTTCGCGGTCAAGCCGTCGTCTTTGAACATTTCCCAAAGGACGGCGAGCGCCTGCGGAATATTAGCATCATCTTCCACCGCTTTGATAAATTCACCGCGATATTTTTCGCTAATGTTTGCTTGGCTGATTTTTTCGTTTGCCAATTCAACGATTTGTTTTAAATCAACGATTTTGGCTTGCAATTTCTTTAAACCGGCCGCGGCCGCGTCCAGCGCCTCCCAGCTGAAATTTTGTTTGGAGCAATAATGGGCGTTCAAAAAGAAATAGCGTAAAACGAGCGGGTCGTATCCTTTGGCCATTATTTCGCCCAAAGAATAGGCCGTGCCTTCAGATTTGGACATCTTTGCATTATTGACGGTCAAATGCTCGTTATGGAGCCAATAATTGACAAATTTGACGCCATTGGCGGCCTCGGACTGGGCGATTTCGTTAGTATGATGCACGGGGACGTGTTCAATGCCGCCCATGTGGATATCAAGCGTGTCGCCCAAGAATTTTTTGGACATAGCGGAACATTCAATATGCCAGCCGGGAAAACCTGTACCCCAGGGAGATTCCCAGGTTTGAATCGCATCTTGATGCGCGCCGGTCTTAAAAAACCATAAAGCGAAATCCATCGGATTTTTAAAATCCGACCGATTTCGCTATATG
>JBAYGB010000023.1:0-9657 GCA_041666885.1 Patescibacteria group bacterium
CATGACGTTCGGCCAAATCTTTAGATATCGGCTTTTTATTTTTAATTAAATAATCATACACGGCTTCGGCGAGCGCGTCAATAGCTAATACCGAACAATGAATTTTTACCGGCGGTAAACCGCCTAATGATTTTATTATATCATCTTTGGAAATATTCAGCGCCTCCGCAAGTGTTTTCCCTTTGGCAAGTTCCGTCACTTGGCTGCTTGTGGCAATCGCCGCCACGCAGCCGAAAGTTTCAAACTTTATATCTTTGATTATTTCTTCCTGCTTCTTATTTTTTCCCAATTTTATATAAAGCCACATCACGTCGCCGCAAACAATATTGCCGACTTTGCCGACGCCGTCCGGGTTTTCCAATTTGCCGTAGTTTTTGGGGCTGGTGAAATGTTTTAGAGTTTTTGGAGAATACATAAGTGTAATATTTAAGTTGAGTTCGTTCTTAATGTTTTTTGATAAAAATAATAATAACTATACAAATATTTAATCCCCACCTCCCCTAACCCCTCCTCTGTAGGAGGGGATATTAAACTAATTATTTTTTTTCTTTTCCCCTCCTTCGAGCCCGCCTGCCGGCGAGGCAGGGAGGGGCCGGGGGTGGTGGGATATTAAATTTAATATCACTTTTCTCTTCTTATTATAAAAAGGCGGCTAATAAATTTAACTTTATTTATCTGAATGGAGAGATGCTCCTTAATTTTTCAATCACACCGGGCAATATTTTTAAAACCTGATTTATCTCGCTCTCCGTCGTCCATCGTCCCAAACTAAGCCGCAAAGAACCGTGCGCATCCTGCGGACGTAAACCGCATGCCAAGAGCACGTGCGAGGGCTGCAATTTTGGCGAAGAGCAAGCGGACGCGGTGGACGCGGCGATGCCGAGCGCGTCCAGTTGCATAATGATCGCCTCGCCTTCAATATAAGAGAATCTGAAATTGGCGTTGTTGGGCAGCCGTTTGGTCGGATGACCATTGAGATGAGAGTTAGGAATTGATTTTATAATTCCGTTGATTAATTTATCGCGTAGTTTTATTAAGCGGTCATTTTCATGTTTTGCTAGCGTAGAGACGTTGCAATGCAACGTCTTTAACGGCGGTGAATTCAAAATTTCCACCGCTTTGGCAAACCCGACAATCGCCGGCACGTTCACCGTTGAGGAGCGCAAACCGTTTTCGTGTCCGCCGCCGTGCAATATCGGTTTTATTTTTATGCCGGTACGAACATATAATATCGCCGCGCCTTTGGGCCCGTAAATTTTATGCGCGCTCGCGGTCAGTAAATCTATATTTAAACGATTAACATCAATCGACAATTTGCCGAAAGTCTGTGCCGCGTCCGTATGAAAATAAACACCCCGCTCGCGGCAGATTTTTCCGATTTCACCAATCGGATTAATTGTGCCGATTTCATTATTGCCGTGCATAACCGAAACTAAAAGCGTCTCCGGCCGAATCGCTTTTTTTACCTCGTCCGGACTAACCATACCGTTTTTATCAACCGGCAAAAGCGTCAATTTCCAACCTTCCCGTTCCAGCCACGCGGCGCTCGTTAAAACACAATCATGTTCCACGGAAGAAACAATAATATGTTTTTTCGCGGGGTTAGCCCAAGCTAAACCTTTGAGCGCCAAATTATTACTCTCGGTCGCGGAAGAAGTAAAATATATTTCTGATACGCTCGCTTTCAGAGCATCGGCGATAATTTTGCGGCTTTTATCAACCGCCGTTTTCGCTTCCGCGCCAAAAGAATGAAGCGAGGCCGTGTTGCCGAACTTATTGGTAAAATACGGCATCATCGCTTTTACCACCTGCGGGTCAACCGGCGTGGTGGCGGCGTAATCCAGATAGATTGATTTATTTTTCATAAAATTTTTTGTACTTTATCCTTCTTTTTGTCATCCTGAGTGTAGCGGAGCGAAACGAAGGATCTATTTGTATAAATCTTTTAAATTACTGATAATCTCTTGAATTTCTTCATATTTAAAATCCTTTAATAATTCGTCGCTCAAATCTTTCATCTCTAAATTTGTGCTTTTTATTAAATTAATTTTCTTTTCTCTCAGCCATCCTTTTAATTCTTTTTCTCTTTGTATTGCTTCTTGAATATATTGATATTCCTCATAATATATTAGATACTTTAATTTATACTTACTAGTAAATCCAGAACCTAACCCATATTTATGCTCTATCACTCTTCTAACTAAATTATTGCTTACTCCAATATATAAAACCGTCCGTTTAAAATTACTCATTATATAAATATAATAATGATGTTCACGATACATGCGGATAGATCCTTCACTTCGTTTCGGCTGCGGCCTCCACTTCGTTCAGGATGACAAAAATAAGTTAAATCAAATCACTTAACTTAATATCAGTGATAGACTTTTTTACCGCTTCAATAATAACCGGCCAAACGCTTTTTATTTCACAATTTAAAAAACAAGAACATTTCACTTTTTTATCGCGCAAGCATTTTACCAAATTCGCCGGACCTTCCAGCGCTTCAATGATTTCCAATATTGAAATTTGCGCGGGCGCTTTTAATAATTTATATCCGCCGCCTTTGCCTTCTTTGCTCGCTATCAACTTTGTTTTGATCAGCGGCTGAATAATCTGCGTTAAATAAGCGGGGGACAATTTTTTGTCTTTGGCGATATCAGTCAGCGACAAATAGTCTTTTGGATATTTTTTCGCGAGTTCCGACATCACGATTAATCCGTAGTCTGATTTGGTGGATATATTGAACATAAATTTTTTATTGTCATTCCCGCCCGTCTCGCAGGAGCGTAGCCGAGGCGGACGGAGGCGGGAATCTAGAAATACTAACAGTAACTACATTATAGTTTAAACTAAAAAAATGTCAAATTCAAATAAAAAACGGGAATACCTAAAATTTTAGGTTTCCCGTTACTTGCATACTAAATTTAATTCATAAGGTTTACTGGAATAGCTTCGTCCGGGCATAATTCGCATTTGCTTTTTTCCCAAACATCGGGAAAATCAATGTTGCACATTACTATCAAAGGAATTTCCGGCGGAATAAAAACACTTGCGTCTTCGCTCTTTTTTTGAAACAAAATAACCACCCCGACGACAGTATTTTCTTCTTTTTCAATAATTTCAAAAGTTTCTCTAATACTTACTTCCGAAAGTTCTTCAAGAATGATGAGGACTTTCTTTTCCCGTTCGCCAGAAAAAATTATGTCATTACCTGTCGTAAGAAATAGACTTTTTTCGTCTTCTTCGTCTTTATCTTTCTTCGCGATATCATAAGCAATGGACGAAATCGGTCCGGCATTGGAAAAAACAGCGTTGTATTGTATTCCTTTTGCCCTTATAATCCGATCTACCGCGTTGGAAATTACTTGGATATGAACCAAATAATGTGTTATTTTACTAAAGCGTAAAAAATACCGCGAGTGGATGTCGGGCGTAAACTCAAAATGTCCATCTAAAATACATTTTGTGTTCGCCAAAAGTTCATACAATTTTTCTTGAAAATCAAGAAAGTCGGCGGTACAATGGCAATATTGTCTTATCCATTCCAGATCAGTTACAAATCCGTAATTCCATTGTTTAGAAACCTCGTTCGCTTCCATTTCTTCACCATTTTAACCTTTTTTATTTATGAATTTTAATAAGAACAAAATTAACCAAAATTGGTTTTATCTGAACTAAACATTAAAACAAATTATCCAAAAAAGCAACTTACAATATTTCCCGATAATATGCCTCCACAAAATCCGCGATTTTCGGCGGCTCAGCGCCAAAAGTCACAAACCGCTGTTCGGGCAGAGTTAAAGCGCGGAAGCGGGCGAGCGCTTCGGAGGCGCCGGCCAAAGGCAGACGCGTTGTTTGCGATTTATGTTTGCCGATTGCTTTATTTTTAACCGCCAGTAAATATTTATCAAACCCAAAAACCAAATTAATATTAGGAAGCAAATGCTGCGACCATAGCCCCTCATAAAACCATAATTCAACTTGCTTAATTTTTTCTTTTTTTAAAAAATCCAAAACCAATTGCGTACTTAACGCGTGCGTCGGGTGTTCGTCCTGGCGGTCGGGCAAAATAACAATATCCGGTTTTATTTTCTGCCATAATTTTTTAAACTGTTGTAAATCGTCTTGCCAAAATTTTTTTCCATTTTCATAAAACCGGCTGTAATTAAATATCATTTGGCAATTTAGCGTTTTGCTTTCTTCCATCGCTTCGCGCTCGCGCAGCGCTATTTTTTGTTCTTTGGTTAAATTATCAATCGTGGCGCGAAAACCGGCGCTCATTATCGCGATGGTGACGGCATTGTTTTTTGATAATGCGGATAAAGTCGCGCCTGACGAAACAGCCGAATCGTCGTGGTGCGGGCTGATAACTAAAATTTTTTTATTTTTCGGCAATATTTTTTCATTCAATACTTGGATTTCACTCGCGCCGTTTTTTTTGGTTTCTTTTTTTTCTTTTAACAAACTCGCGGCGGCGGAATCCAAAATCACCGTCGCGTTCGGATGGAGTTGTAACCAACTCGCCGGACAATTCGCGCTTGGTTTAGTTTCAATCATTTGCTTAACCGCGCGCGCTTTATTTTCTCCGCTCGCGAGTATTACGATTTTTTTCGCTTTTAAAATCGTGCCGATACCCATTGTTATCGCCTGCCGCGGCACCGCTTGTTCATTGGAAAAAAAACGAGCGTTGTCTTTAACGGTCTGTTCGCTTAAATCAACCGCGCACGTAGTTGAATGTTGATCGCTTCCCGGCTCGTTAAAACCGATATGGCCGTTTTGTCCGATGCCTAAAATTTGCAGATCAATCGGCCGCCGAGAAATTTCTTTTTCATACGATGCGCTCTGTGCGATTAAGTTTTTTGCCCGGCCGTCGGGAAAAAAAATATTTTTAGGGTTTACGTTTAAATATTTAAATAAATTTTTAACCATAAAATAATGGTAGCTCTGCGGATGCGTTGAATCCAAGCTGACATATTCATCCAAGTTAAAAGCGGCGGCGCGGGAAAAATCATAAGAATATTCGCGTACGCGTTTAACGATTTCCGCGTACAGCCCGAGCGGCGTTGAACCGGTCGCGAGGCCGAAAACGGAATCGGACTTAAACGCCAACTGGTTTAAAAAAATGTTGGCGGCTTTTTCCGAAAGTGTTTGATAATCTTTAACAATAATTATATTCATAAAGTTTAATTAATTTTTACCCCTTAATTGTAGTGCTGTTGTTTGCGGCTGTCAAAAAAATAAAAACCTCACGCCGTTTGCGCAAAGTTCTTATTTTATGCTGGTAGCCCCAAGGGGAATCGAACCCCTATTTTCAGGATGAAAACCTGATGTCCTAACCATTAGACGATGAGGCCAAAATCAGTTGAAAGTTAAAAGTTTTAAGTTATAAAGTTACTTGCGGATAGTATAACAAAAAATCAAGAACCGTCAATATTCAATATTGATTTTCTTTATTTTAGTAAATTTATCTACTTTCTAATATTAAAATAGTAATAGCAATAAAAGTGTACTTCTTACTTCTTACTTCTTACTTCTTACTTCTTACTTCCGGCTGTGGCTTCGTCAACTTTCAAACTCAACAATTGCGACACGCCATCCTCGCCCATTGTCACACCGTAAATAATACCGGCTTTATACATCATAGAGCGATTATGTGTGATAACGATAAATTGCGTTTTATCGGACAGTTCTTCCAAGATATTGCTTAACCGGCCGGAGTTTGCCTCATCCAGCGCCGCGTCCACTTCGTCCAAAACGACAAACGGCGACGGATTAACCGAGATAATCGCGCAGATTAAAGCGATCGCGGTCAACGCGCGCTCGCCTCCGGAAAGCATGGAAATGCTTCGGATTTTTTTACCCGGCGGGGTGGCCTGAATTTCAATGCCGGCTAATATTTGTTTTGTTTGCCGCAACACAATTTTTTTGGTTGATTTACTTTCCGTCTCGTCATCGTCGTCTTCATCGATTTCATCTTCATCGTCATCCTCGCCGTTTTCTTCCGCCTGCGCGTCCGCCATTATTTTTAATAACTTGGCGCCGCCGCCGTTAAATAAAATTTTAAAATATTTTTCAAAGTGCTTGGCGATGTCGGCAAACGCTTTGTCAAATTTTTCGGCGATGCTTTTATCCAATTCCGCGACGATTTTTTCCAAACTTATGATGCCGCTGTCCAAATCCTGCGTCTGGCGGGACAAAAAATCAAACCGAATTTTGGTTTCCTCGTATTCTTTTTTCACCTCCGGATCAATGCCGCCGATTAATTCCAGCTGACGTTTTAATTTTTGGATTTCCGCGGCGGCGCTGTCTTTGTCCAAATCAGAGTCAAACTCCGCCGCGTCAATAACCGCGCGCAAATTGTTAGTTTCGTTGCGGATCTCATTTTCCAAATCTTCCAATTTTGTTTCCACTCGCGCTTTGGTTATTTTGATTTCATTTAACCGGGCGGCGTTATTGTTCGCGTTAAGCTGCAACTCGTGCGCCAGTTTTTGCCGGCGTAAAAATTCTTCTTGCTCGGCTCGGCCGGCCGCTTGCAGCGCTTCCAATTTATTCTCTATTTCCGCCAAATCGCCGCTTACTTTTTTTAATTCCGCGCTTGCCCGCTCCTCTTCTTTTTTTAAACCGCCGCTATTTTCTTCTCCGCCCGGCGCCGCTTGCAATTTATTTTTTATTTCCGCGCGCTCTTTTATCTTTCCGGTTAATACTGAATTAAAAAATTTTATTTTGTCTTCTTTGCCTTGCGCTTGGCTTTTTAAATTAAAAAATCGTTCCAATAAATTTTGCTTCTGCGTTTCCAACTTTACCGCTTTTTCTTTAATCAACGAGTCGGCTGTCGCCTGGTCTTCTTTTTGATCTTTTAATTCTTCTTTTAATTCGGCCAAAATCGCGCGCAGCTCGGCCAAATGTTTTTTCGCCGTTGCCCAATCATCACCTTGTTCCAAGCAAACAAAAATATGCTGATGCAAATTAATCAATTCATCGATTCGGTTGCGGGTTTTCTTTACCAAAATAGCGTCGTCGTGTTTATCCTTGCCAACGGCGGTCTGCGTCCGCAATTCAATTAAATTTTTATTAACGCGCTCTTGCTCTTCCTTAACCGCCTGCAATTCTTTTTTTATCTCCGCCAGTTTACTTTCTTCGTTTCTGATCTCCGCTTCGCCCGCGTCAATTTCCGGCCCCAAAGCAGCCTCGCGCTTAATCAGCCAAGCGGCGTCTATTTTTCCCGCCCGTTCAAGACTGACGCTCGCCCGCGCTTTAAGATCGGACAATTTTTGAAATAAATCATTGCGTTTCGCTTCCAATTCTCTTTTTATTATCCCCAATTTTTGCCGCTCTTCCTGGCCGTATTGTGAAACTTGGCGCTGATCCAATTCCTGATTTATTTTTTGCACTTCTTTTTCTTCCTCCCGGTTTAATTTTTCGCGGCTTAACAAATCTTGATTGATTTTTTTCAGTTCGTCGTTTAATTTATGCCATTGGCCGGCGTAATAATTTTTTTGCAAACTTTGCAACTTTTCTTCCGTTTCCGCCCGCTGTTCCAAACGCTTCATTTGCCGCGTGAGCGAATGCATGCGCGGTTCGATTTCCGATAACAAATTCGCGGCTTGCGCCAAATTCCCGCGCGTAGTTTGCAATTTATTCATCGCGTCATCGCGCTTTAATTGATACATCTTAACGCCGGTCGCTTCGTCAAAAAATTCTTTGCGCTCGGCAAGCGTCGTATTTAAAAAATTTTCCACCATGCCTTGGCCGATGACCGAATACGCCCGCTGACCGAAGCGCGCCTTAGCCAGCAATAATGAAATGTCCAATAACCGCACGCGGCTGCCGTTTAACAAATATTCACTTTCGCCGTCGCGGTACAATCGGCGCGTCACCACCACATCGGAAAAATCAATCGGCGCGCGTTTGTCTTCATTATTTAAAAATAGAGACACTTCCGCAAAGCTCAAAGCGGACTTTTTATTGGAACCGGAAAAAATAACGTCTTCGGATTTTTTGCCGCGCAAAAGTTTTACGCTTTGCTCGCCCAAAACCCAGCGAATGGCGTCCGCGATATTTGATTTGCCCGAACCGTTCGGGCCGACTACCGCCGTAATTCCCAATTCTTTGATTTTTCCTTTTTCCGCGGCGACGAATTTTAAAGTATTTTTATTGGCGAACGATTTAAAACCTTGAATTTCCAGTTTTTCTAAATACATAATGGATAACAAAATAAGAACAACCAAAAGTTGTCCTCATTATTATACAATAGTTTTATTATAAAACAAAAACTAATTTTGTTTTTTGTTTTCTTGCTTTTATGCTTTAATGTTTTTACGCCTTACCCGATATTGCTATATACTAATACATTCGCGTTTTGATATTTTTCCAATAAATATTGTTTTTCAACCACATTATTAACCCAACCCAAAATCTGGGCGGAAAAAACGACAATAAGAAAAGCGACCGCCACGCTTAATACCGCGCTATGGGCTGATTGTTCCTGTTTGCGGTTCAGTTCCAAAACGTTTTTGGAAAACCGTCGCCAGCTCCAATAAAAAGGATTGTTAGGTTGGATCTGATTTTTGTTTTTCATTTTTTTAACCCCATATTTATTTAAAATGCCCGCAAAAAAACAGCCGTCAAGCTGTTAATGCTTTCGCGACAAACATGGGTTTTGTTTTTTATTTTTATTTTCTAATTTCATTTTAGCAAAATTTTTTCTATTTGTCAAGAAAAAAATGTTGCTATATAATAAAAACATACTTTTATGCCAATCTGCCGTGAGGTAGAATTTTGGCATTTGACATTTGAATTTTGAAATTTATATAAATTATGCCTATACCTCAACTCTCCAAAAAAAATCAACCGCCGCAATCCTGGCGCCAAGATTCACTCGCGACTTCCGGCAGAGAACGGATTTCCGAGAGCCGGCGTTTAAGATCCGGCGGCATAAACCGGAGTTTTAACGGTAAAAATCGGTTCAGCGGCTCCGCCTCATCTTTTAAAAGAAAATTAAAAAAACCGTCGCCGAAATTTATCTATCGTCTAATGGTGGGGGCGTTGATTTTTGTTGTTTTTAGCGGTTTTTACCTGTTGTGGGTCTCGCGCGACTTGCCTAATCCCAATAAACTAATTGACCGTAATATCGCGGAGAGCACCAAAATTTATGACCGCAAGGGTGAAACCATTCTTTACGAAATTGCCGGCGACCAAAAGCGCACAATCGTAAAACTGGAAGAAATTCCCGAATACGTAAAATGGGCGACGATTACCGCCGAAGACCGCAGTTTTTACGAGCATCACGGTTTTAACTTTTTAGCGATTGTGCGCAGTGTCATTTTAAATCCGCTAATGGGCAAACGCATCGCCGGCGGCTCCACTTTAACCCAGCAATTGGTAAAAAACGCGATTTTAACCGACGAACGCAAAATTTCCCGCAAAATCAGAGAGCTCGTGCTTTCTTATCGCATTGAAAAAAAGTTTTCCAAAGATGAAATTTTACAGATGTACTTAAACGAAATTCCTTACGGCTCCACCGCCTATGGCATTGAAGCGGCCGCTCGCCGTTATTTTGGCATTTCCGCCAAAGATTTAAACATAGCGCAAGCCGCGACGCTCGCCGCCATTCCGCAGGCGCCAACTTACTATTTCAATCACTTTGACGCTTTA